>DAOPZV010000091.1:7111-15313 GCA_035353575.1 Prolixibacteraceae bacterium
GCAATTTTGTCTTTCAATGTTTCTGTTGAAATCGTTCGTGTATCGGCAGGTTTCTGATTGGTACACGACGACATACCAATGACAAACAATGAAATGAACAATGAAAAAAGGCATTTATTCATGGTATATCTATTTTTAGGTTAGTTTGTTTTCCAGGCGTTCGCAGGTTTTACCGAACTATAAACCAACAAATTATCAACACGAACCAGATAGCCTTCCTGTGCATTCAGCAACTTTAGTTTTACCTGATGTTTTCCCTCCTGCAGTTCGTATCTCCATGCAACCTCATGTCTTCGGGTTCTATTTGATGTAGGCATTTTTACCTGTTCCACTTTTTGTCCATCAACGTACACTTCAAATTCCAGGGTACCATCTGACAAATCCTTGTTTAACTTCTGAGCATTTCCGGTCACAACAAATCCGTTTCCCTGAAAATCGAGTACAACCTCCTGGTTGGAAATATTGAGTTGCTGACCTACACGTTGACGGTCAATCGGGTAATGGCCTTTAAAACAAACTTCCAGTTGAGCGGGTACAATTTCCTGATATGCAATTTCGATAGCATCTCCTTTCATTTTTGCCCCGTTCTTTTCCAGAACAGCAATGGCATGTTTATATCCCAATTCGTAAACGTCGTTCAGCGACATGGTGGTATATTTAAAATCCATACCCTCAACCGGATAAACAGGAGCTTTCCAATATTCAGGAATGGCTTTGTAACCTAACATTGTCCCCAGAATTCCGCCAGCACTGGCCGGATTGCAATCCGAATCCTGTCCGCAGCGTGTGCTGATTTCCATTGTTTTGCCATAATCGCCTTCGCCATACAGCAAACCGATGATGATATATGCCGCATTGATTTTCGCATCAATATCGTAACTGTTAAAAAAGCCTTCAGGGCAACCAATATCCGACGACCATTTGCGTTCGCACTCGAACCAGTTTCTTTTCCAATCGTTCGGAAACTCTTTTTTCCAGCGGATGACGTCGCTCATACATTGATAAAATTCAGATTCCTTCGGAATAGATTTCAAAGCTTCCGTAACAATAAAATTGATGTCGTTTGAAACGAATGCCAGCGAATACATGGCAGCAACATAAACGCCTCCGTACCAGCCATCTCCGTAATTCATGATGTGGCCAACTCTATCGCAAATTTTGGTTGAAGTGTTGACCATGCCAGGCGACATCAATCCGGCAAAATCGGCTTCAATCTGGAAATCAATATCGTCGGCATGTGGATTGTTTAACCAATGACCTGATTGCGGAGGATTAATTCCATTCAAAATATTGTATCTGGCGGCCTGATTAGCATGCCAAAGCGAATATCCTGCATTGGCAAAAGCTTTTGCATGAGATAATGCAGGAGCATCGATCCCCTCTTTTTCAATAACATCAACAAATGTGAGGTCCATGTAAACATCATCGTACAAACCGGGAGAGTTTTCGTAGTACCATTTACAACGATCATTGCCCCACGGAATCGGCTGGTAATCCTGAATCATGGTTCCCCGGTACTGGAATTCAGTCGGGCCGCCAAAAGTGCAGCCAATAACCTGACCAGCCCAGCCTCCTTTGATCTTATCCTTCAGCACCTCAGTGGTGATGGTAGTTTGAACTGGTGAGGTGGATTGTTTTTTGCTGCCCGAAGCCGTAGCTGCAAAAAAAGCAAGCATCAACATCAGGAATAAGTTAGTTTTCATCGTACTCGTATTTAATGATTTAATTGATAATTTCTTTGCGATAAGGGACCGACGACTGAGCCCCGATCCGGGTAACCGAAACTGAAGCCGCTTTATTAGCAAAAGCAATGGCTTCCTGAATGGCTTTTCCTTCTGAAAGTGCGACCACCAAAGCCCCGTTAAAGGTATCGCCGGCGGCTGTCGTATCAACGGCTTCAACCCGGGGCGCTTTTATAATTTCTGATTTTCCTTGGGCAAACAAGTAAGCACCGGCAGCCCCCATGGTAATTATCACGATGTCAACACCTTTTTCATGCAAAACCGAAGCCGCTTTCATTGCCGAGGTTTCATCAGTCACTTTGATGCCGGTAAGCAATTCAGCTTCTGTTTCATTCGGGGTAATCAGGTAAAGATTTTTCAGTAATTCTTCGGAAAGAGATGCTGCGGGCGCCGGATTCAGGATAACTTTTTTCTGTTTTTGGGTAGCCTGCCGTGCGATGTACTCAACCGTAGGAATTGGAATTTCAAGCTGCATCAGCACATAATCCGACTCGTCGAGCTTTGAAACCGCCCTGTCAAAATCGACGGAGCTTAGTGTACCATTCGATCCGGGAGCGACTACAATCGAATTCTCGGCATTGCGGTCAACTGTAATCATGGCTACCCCACTCGGATTTTCAGGATCAACAGCCACAAAATCGACATTGATACCTTCATCTTCAAGCTGCTGAACGGCTTGTTTCCCGAAAATATCGTCGCCAATTTTTCCAACAAAAGTCACGAGACCACCCAAACGGGCAGCTGCAACTGCCTGATTGGCGCCTTTTCCCCCGGCATTCATCAGGAAGCGCCCACCCAAAATAGTTTCTCCGGGAACCGGAAATTTATGAGTTTTGATAACCATATCGGTATTCGAACTACCGACGATCAGTATTTTCTTCGGATTCATAAGTTGGTTTTCTTTGGTAAAGCGAATATAAATAATCCGTTACTGGCTTTCCTTACCGATATTAAGCATTTTTTATATTTTTGAAATCGAATATTCTATAAACATCTAAATTTAATAATCTGAATTTCACGAATATTGCCATTAAAATAATCAGTTACTATTAATATTTTAAAAGCTATTTTATTTAAAGTACTGTTTTAAAACATTCACATGTCAAAACTCGATAGCCTAATTGTGTTGATCAACTCAATGGACAGCACCGATAAGCGGTATTTCGGTCTGCACAGCCAGATTTATGAAGGAGAAAAAGATTACCGTTTTCTTTACCAGCTCATTCAAAAACCGAATACCGATGTCGATTCGGTTAAAGCCGAATTCAAGCGAACGAAACCCAATGCCAGCTTCGAAATCACTTGCAATCATCTGTACCAGTCGCTGCTTGACAAACTCTCGGCAAAAGATACCGAAACGGAAATAGAGTTTGAAGTAATGAAAGCTTATCAGCAGGCACGTTTCCTTTTTAAGCGCAACCTTTGTGCCGAAAGCCTCCATCTGATTGGAAAAGCCAAAAAGACTGCACTCGAATATGAATTGTTCGGTCATTTTTTACTTCTGGCCAAGCTCGAAATCCGAATTTACGACCAACTTGAATTTGCTCAGATCGACGAAGACGAACTGGTGAAGAAACAAGCCAAAATCGAATCGGTTTCGCGCCAGCAAAGGGCTATCGAGAATCACACCGGGCTTTACAACCTCATTTCACTTCGCCAGATTAAACAGGGATCGGTCAGAAACGAAGAAGAAAAGGAGAAACTAAACGACCTGGCATTCAATGAACTACAGGCCATTTCCGGACAAAATAAAAACTCGTTTGAGGCGCAAAAGTTGCACCTGCTATTTCAGTCCGCTTATTTCATGAAAACCGGGAATCCAAAATCGAGCCTGAAAGTATATTATGAATTGAATGAGCTGTTTGAGCAAAACCGCAAATTGTGGGGAAACCCGCCGTTTTTGTACATCAACCACATCCGTGGAATCCTGAACAACCTTCGATGGTTTGGACATTATTCCGAAATGCCTTATTTCATTGATAAGTTGCAAAATCTGGCTTCCGGATTTCCATCAGCACAAAACAACATTCAATCGCTGATCTTCGTTTTTGAAAGTTTGATGCTGACCGACCAAAAACTATATGCTGAAGCCCAGACTCACTTAAACCGCGAGTTGAACGGAATTTCAGAACGCATGTCAAACCTGACTTTCGCCACACAAGCTGAAATTGCATTGCAAACAGCCGTGGTTTATTTCTGGAACCGAAACTACAAACAAGCTTTAAAAATGATCCGCCCGATACTGAATGCCGGAAAGCCTTTCAGCCAGTTGCCCCAAACAAAACCTGTTCGGCTTTTAAACATTCTCATTCGTTGCGAACTTGGCGATCAGGATTACCTCGAATCAGAAATCCGATCGGTTGAGCGCGAGCTCAAAAAACGAGGGAAACTGCTAAAAAGCGAAGAAATTATATTGAAAAGCGTCCTTCAAATTTTCAGCGAAACGGATGTAAGTAAACGAAGTAAAAAACTTCAGCAGCAAAAAGAAATGCTTCTGGAGTTAAAAAACAACCCTTTTGAGCGGCAGTTGCTCAATTCGTTCGATTACATTGCCTGGCTTGACTCTAAAATTTCAGGAACACTATAAAAACCTCTCGGAATACTATTTTTGTACAATCCGTATTCTCCGTCAAATTCACTCGCCAGAAATTTTTCTTCGTTTAAAAATGTCCAAATCTCAACAGAGTAATTATTACATTTCGATAAAACGATGCTGACTCCGGCAAAAAAAAAAGGCTACCACAAAAGGGTAGCCTCGCTTATAAATATTTTAAAAGACTATTATTTTAATGCAGCTTCACAAGCAGCTTTCAGCTGTTTTGCAGTTGCGTTTGTATCATCATACCCTAATGCCTTATCAATTAGCGGTAAAGCTTTCTTAAATTCAACACCCGCATCAGCAACAGCAGCTTTATAGCCAGCATCGTTCAATTTTTTTGCGGCGAGGTCAGCATTTGCTTTATTTATCATGGCACCACCTTTAGCATAAACAGTAGAAGCTTCCTTTACATAATAGCCTGCCAGTTTTGCCTTCACTTTTGGATCTTTAGGGGCAATTGCAAAAGCATCTTCCATTGCTTTTAAACTTTCAGGATCCTTTTTCAAAGCTTTTAACACATCTGATTTCGAAAGCAGCGAGCTAACCTTCATCCGGTTCATTGAGTAAGACTGGTCAAAGTATTTTATTGCTTTGTCAAAATTCTTTGCTTTTACAGCAAAGATACCCATGTTGTAAACCATCATAGTATCGGTTATTGGGCTGTCACCCAACTTTGCAATAGCCTGTTCATACAAATCCAATGCTTTAACAAAGTCATTTGCTTTTACGGCAGCGTTTCCTTCATTCTTCAATTCTGCGAAAGTTTTTTCAGCTGTTTGGGCATTGGCCGCCACTACGCTAATCAACATGATAAGAACCACAAAAATACGTTTCATACTTAGCTCGTTTTTAAAGTTATATTACTTACAGTTAAATTATACTAGGTTTTTAAATATCTGGAAATCAAAAATAGTAATTCAATGCAAAAATCCTATTTTTTTTAACACTATTTTACCAGCTAAACAAAAATGAATTCTTTCTATCACAGGCTTCAATCCACTAAGGATTAAACATATCCGGAGTAAAATAGCCTAAAATATTTTTTACCATCTCCATTCTGTGACGAGCTTCCGAATTATCAGGATCTAATTCAAGAACACGGGCAAAATCGTTAATCGCATCGCCCCATTTCTGCTTCCTGAAATGTATAAGTCCACGAACCATAAAAACTTCCGCCACGGTTTCGTTTTGCAACACAATAGAATCGAGTATGTTATGGGCAATTTCCAACTCACCCGCTTCAAAGTGTTGTTTTGCCAACTGTAGTTGTGACTCCATGCTCTGAACGTTTTAATCTGCTCGTGATACAAAAACAACACCGTTTATGGCCCGAAGTTTATTCATCAAAAATTCAAGATGGTCAATTCCGTTTACAAATACCCGAAGGACACCTTCAAAATCACCATTGTTATTTTCGATATTGATTGATCGCATCTGCACACCAATATCTTTGGCCAATACGTGCGATATTTGCTCAACAATGCCAACTTCGTCGGTTCCCGAAATCCGAATGGTAGCCTGAAACGACGATTTCTTTTTGGTTTCCTGCCATTTAGCCTTAATCACCCGATAAGGATAGCGTTCAAACATTTGAGGTGCATTGGGACAGGAATTCCGGTGAATTTTAATGCCTTCATTTATTGTCACAAAACCAAAAATATCATCGCCAAATATGGGGTTGCAGCAAGGGGCGAGCTTGTATATTACATTTTTAAGGTTGTTGTCGATTACCAAATAATCGTCGCCACTTGTAAATTCAAGCTCCTGAACTTTTTCTTTTGGCAATATGTCGGTTATTAGTTGCCGCGTTGTTTCTTCCTTCTTACCGACAAGAATTTCCTTTATTTCAAGTGTGTCGATTTTCTCGGCGGCAATATTGAAATACAAATCCTGAGCAAGCTTTAATTTATATTCCTTCAGCAACTTACGAATGCTATCGTCGTTGAAATCTATTTTCCAGTTTTTCACTTTACGCAGCAAAATCTCCTTGCCAATTTCAGCCTGACGTTTTACTTCCTCATTCAGGCTTGCTCTGATCCGGTTTTTAGCTTTAGACGTAACAACAAAATCGAGCCAATCGAGCTTTGGTCGCTGATTGTTCGATGTATCAACTTCAATCTGGTCGCCATTCTGAAGTTTGTGCCGCAACGTTACATTTTTCCCGTTTACACGACCACCAACACATTGATCTCCAACACGCGAGTGAACTTCGTAGGCAAAATCGAGCAAAGTTGCCCCGGCAGCCAGCTTTTTTAAATCTCCCTTGGGCGTAAATACAAAGATTTCATCGGCATAAACATTCGTTTTAAAATCATCGATGAAGTCAATCATGTTCATTTCCGGGTTTTCCAACACTTCGCGAACGCTCGCAAGCCATTTTTCCATTTCTGAAGTGCCAGATCCTCCTTTATATTTCCAATGGGCAGCCAAACCTTTTTCGGCAACTTCGTCCATTCTCCGGGTTCTGATTTGAATCTCCACCCATTTACCCTGAGGACCAAGTACTGTTGCATGAAGCGATTCGTATCCGTTAGATTTTGGGATTGTAATCCAATCGCGCATGCGTTTCGGGTTGGACTGGTATTCTTCAGTAACAATAGAATAAACCTGCCAACACTCCGATTTCTCCTTTTCTATGTCAGAATTAAGAATAACGCGAATGGCAAATAAATCCATAACTTCATCAAAATCAACCTTCTGAGTTTGCATCTTTCTCCAAATGGAGTTGATTGATTTTGTTCTGGCTTTCATCTCAAACGAAAAGCCGCGTGAATTCAATTTTTCTTCAATTGGTTTAACAAACTCAGCAACAAAATTTGCGCGTTCCCTGTCGGTTTCTTTTAAGCGATGAGCCACTGCGTTGTATGATTCAGGATGCTGATATTTCAGACATAAATCGAGCAGTTCCGAATTGATGTAATACAAGCCAAGACGGTGCGCCAAAGGGGCGTAAAGAAACGAGGTTTCGATTGATACTTTTGTTCTGAAAGCCAAGTCGTTGTAATCGAGCTTACGCATAACCTCCAATCGGTCAGCAATTTTAAGAAGGATAACACGAACATCGCCGGCCAATGCCAACATTAACCCACGATAATTTTCTGAATGAAGTTCGACAGTGTCGGTTCCCATGCTGTTGATTTTGGCCATTCCTTCAAGGATCGAGGTCACCGCTTTGCCAAATCGTCCTTCAATGTCGAGGGCCGAATGATCATGGTAAAAAATATTGTGCAAAATTGCGGCGACTACAGTGTCAACACCCAACCCGATTTCTTCAACAACAATACGCGCAACCGATATGGAGTGCGTAATTACAAACTCGCCCGATTTCTTCCTGCGATCGCCAAATACCTCAACCAGCAATCCGGAAGCCTCTTTTATTTTAGGTAAATCCTTCTCTGGAAGACAATTCCTGCACAACTCAAAAAAATCGGAAAATATAGTTTCTGTATCTGTCATATCATTCGTTTTTACGGCAAAATAAGCTAAAAGATTACCAGCTCGCCGTTCGTCAAAATTAGAATATAATTACAGACTGTACTCACCCGCAGCCTCGGGTTGATAGCTTATTCCATCAATTTTAATCTTTTTTAATCCTCCTGGAACCATCCATTCGATCAAATCTCCTACCCTGAATCCGATCAATGCCGTTGCTATCGGTGCAAAGATCGAAACCTTCTTCATCCTGAAGTCAGCCTCATCGGGATAAACGATGCGAAACTCCTGTTGTTGTTCTTCACCAACAAAAGAGATTTTAACAACAGAATTCATTGTCACCACATCTGATGGTATGTCTTGTGGTTCCATCAAAACGCCAGACTCAAGTTCTTGAGCCAACTTGCCCGCATTGACTGCATCAATGGC
>DAOPZV010000092.1:0-15264 GCA_035353575.1 Prolixibacteraceae bacterium
ATTCCCGTGCCTGGTCAATGGCAATTTTCAAGCGTTCGATAGCCAATGGATATTCAGCCCTGATGTAAACCAAACCTTTGTTGGCACCAATGCAGTAGCCGCAAATGGCCATTGCTTCAATCACCGAATGCGGATCGCCTTCCAAAATGGAGCGGTCCATGAAAGCGCCTGGGTCGCCTTCGTCGGCATTACAAACCACGTATTTCTGGTCGCTCACCGATTTACTTGCAATTTCCCATTTCAAGCCTGTTGGGAAACCACCGCCGCCACGACCTCTAAGCCCGGAATCTTTCACAATTTTCACCACTTCTGCAGGTGTTTTTTCGGTCAAACAGGTTCCCAATGCGGCATAGCCATCGCGGCCAATATACTCCTCTACATTTTCAGGATTGATAAAGCCACAGTTACGCAAAGCAATTCGTTTCTGCTTCTTGTAGAAATCCATTCCTTTGGCGTCGCCAACAATTTCATTGGTTTCAGGGTCTTTGAAAAGCAAACGCTCAACTTTTCGCCCCTTAATGAGGTGTTCCTCAACAATTTCAGGAACATCATCCGGGCTAACCTGAGTATAGAATGTGTTATCGGGCAACACTTTAACGATGGGTCCTTTTTCGCAAAACCCAAAGCATCCGGTCATAATTACCTGTATTTCATCGATCAACCCAACTTCGCTCAGGCTGTCCAGAAACTTCGTTTTAATCAGTTCACTTTGCGATGCCTTGCATCCGGTGCCACCGCACACAAGAATATGCATATTGAATTCGGCCATAATTGTCCGTTTGAAAGTTTAGTTATCTACAGAAGAATAATTTGTTGGAATAATTCCGTCAACCATCTGATTGAGTTTGATGTGTTTGTCGACAATTTCTTTTGCTTTGATTTTGTTGACATACCCGTAAACCACAGGTGACTGGCCCGGCATAGTTAGCTCAATGGTAGGTTCGGCATAACAATACCCCATACATCCGGTTTGTGTAACAATGGCATCGATGCCCTGATGTTCAAGCTCTTCTATCAGGAAAGTCATGGTTTCTTTGGCTCCTGAAGCAATTCCGCAAGTTGCCATCGAAACTTTTACCTGAACCAGTTTTTCGGGATCGTCGCCTTTTTCGCGCAATTTAATTTTCGACTGTACCTCACCCTGAAGTTTCCTGAGGTCGGCAAGAGACTTTATTTTATTCATAGTTTAGAGAGAATTAGTTCAGCAAAACAACTACAACACTATAAGCTAAATATCAATACTTTAAATTTAAGAAATTCTAAGTTTTATCATCATTCGCTTATATGGATTTGTTCTAAATTTTCAGCAATCATTTCCTTCAGAAAAGCGCGAACATCGGGATGATCAATTGGGACTTCGCCCAGTGTTTCTTTCATTTCCCGGGTATCCAAAACATACTCTCCTGAAGTGGTTTTGTGCCTGAAAATATAATTCACATTATCAGGTGAACAAATCAAAATAAGCAGGCAACCAACCAAATCGCCCATAATTGGCCGGTCGAAATGACTGAATCCAAATACAGCCGTTACTTTTGTGCCTATTCCCGGAGTAGATTCAATATGAAAACTTCCGCCTGCCTGCTCAGCGTTCTGCTTAAAAAGCGAAAGCCCGAGGCCTACTTTTCGGGTTGTTCGCGAGGTATAAAAGGGATCAACTGCCCGCTTTAATTCTTCGGCACTCATTCCATTACCATTGTCGGTAATTGAAATCGTGAACTGATCTTTTCCCGGGACCTCGTCAACCTCAATTTCAATTAAACTGGCCTTTGCCCGGATTGAGTTCTGTACGATATCGAGGATGTGAAGCGAGAGGTCTTTCATTGCTGAAGGTTTGATGGAGTGAAGGATTGATTTTTATGGAATCCATGTTTTTCTGCCTTCCTGATTTTTTAGAGCCATTCTGATCTCAGAAAAAGTTGGCTGCTCCAGCTCAAAATTGGTGTAGTTTATGCCAATTCCCTCCAAAAAATGCGAATCGGAGAACTTCACGATCGTTATTTCCGAAGGTATTTTGTATTTGCTTCGAAGGGCGTCTTCTTCCGACAATTTCGAAATTTGAAGCGCATCAATCTTTAATTCCGGCGGAAGAAATCCAAGCTGGCTGAAAAGGCTGTTCCGGGGCCTGTCAACATGTGCCGGAATGAAAATTCCGGATAATTCGTGCACATTCCGTTCAACTTCTTCGATACTGGCATCGACAGACGCGCCAAGATAATTATCAAATTTTTCTTCGATGTTTTCATCTTCGTCCACCACCACCTGGTAGCCAAAAATCTCAGGATCGTTGGGAATAAAGGTCAGCCTTCTGTCGAGGAAGCGCTGGAACTCGGTCAAGGCATCAAAATCGGGGAACAACGTAAGGCAATGTACCTCTTCCTGGGTAGTGACTTCGCATCCGGGAATAACCGTTAAACCAGCCTTTAACCCAAGTTTCCAAACCAGTTTACATTGCTGTGTGCTATTGTGATCGGTTATTCCAATGATATTTAGTCCACCTGCCAAAGCAGCTGACACAATATTTGCAGGACTCATCTCCAAATCGCCACAGGGCGACAAAACGGTATGGATATGTAGATCAGTCCTGTATGTTTGCATAGTTACTGTTTAAAAAGTTGGTAGAACTCGCCGGCAATTTCAAATGTTGGAAGGCTTGTTCCCAGAAGCGGAATATTTTCATCGTTCGAGTGTCGAACCGTATTTTCGTGTGGTTGAAGGTCGCTCACCAGAATCACGGCAGCTAAATCTTTCAACGATGCAATTGCCATTACGTTTTGATGAACCTGCAATGTAATCCAAACCTGCCCGTCGTGCGAGTTTCCCATCACATCGCTCAATAAATCAGAAACATATCCACCGGCGATCTCCCGGTCTAATCCGTCATGGCCCGAAAAAACAGTCAAGCCTAACTTTTCAACTAAATCAGAAACCTTCATTTCGTTTTCCTCTTTTATTACAATCTGCTTTAAATCTATCTGTTCCCCATTTCTTCTGAACATTGAGGAACGCTTTCGCGGGCGCAATGCGGCCTTCGCTTTCCCATTGCTGTTGCATGAAAATGCAATCCGACATTTTTGCCTTGTTGTTTACCATATCTTCGGCCAGTGCGTGACAGTTGGGTGCTCCGCAGGCTCCGCAATCGATGCCTGGCAAAAAGCACACTATCCGCTGTGCACGGGTCATTTTTTCCATCGCCTTTACCCGCTCTTTTCCAAAAATAAAATGCGGCTTCGGCAGAATGGGTTCGAGTACCAGTTTCTCTTTCAAATCAGCGGTATTCACTTTTATTACTTCCGGCTGAATATCTTTTGCCGCAGGGTATTGCTTCGCTCTGCGTTCGAGCCTTTCCACAGTCATAAACCGATTACCCGACAACAAAATACCGCTTGCACAGCCTTGGTCGCAGGCACGCATCTCGATAAAATCGAACCCTTGAACCTGCTCGTTCTCAACACGCTCCAGAAACCTCACTGCATTGTGAATACCGTCGATGGCAATCCCGCGCGAACCAAAATGGCACGACTCGCCACGCGTCAAGCTCCAGGTGATGCCTTCGCACGAAAGATTCTGACGTTCAGCCGAATAATCAGGAACATTTTTATCCGAAATAACTTTCATTACTTCATTATAAAGCTGATTCATATTGACAATGCCATCGACAATCGACTCCGTTTCGCCAACCGGACTTTTCACTGCTGCAATTTTAGCGATGCACGGGGTAGCATAAAACAGACCAATTTCTTCGCGTCGGGCACCTTCTTTCATCAGCCGTTCGATTGCAAAATGGGCCGCCAGATTATGAGGCGCTTTCCGGAGGATAATGTTGCCTGTTAAATCAGGATAGCGAGCCTGAATAATACGGACAATCGCCGGGCAATATACCGAAATGGCAGGCTTGGGCGTCTCAGGATCCATCAGCACTTCATTTACCGAATCGATTAGAACCTGCAAAGGTTGTTCTACCTCGTAAACGTGAGTAAATCCAACTTTTTTCAAGCCATCATAAATCTGATCTTCGCTGTATTTTTCAGGGAATTGCCCAATCATGATCGACGGAAACAGAATAACCCTGTATTTGAACGAGTGAATCATAGCCAAATCGTCCTGCACGACATAAAACGCATTGGTCGGGCAAACACGATGGCATTGTCCGCAATAAACGCACCGGTCGTAATCGATTACTGCGAGCCCGTTTACTACCCGAATGGCTTCGGTAGGGCACGATTTCATGCAGTGTGTACACCCGATACACTTGGAAGCATCTAACGCATGATATATTGGCGACCCGCTCATTTAAAAATAATTCACCATTTTTACTTTTGTTCCAACGCCCACTTCCGACTCAATCACAAGTTCGTCGGTATTTTTCTTCATGTTTGGCAAGCCCATTCCTGCGCCAAAACCCATGTCTCTTACCTTCTTGCTCGCTGTTGAATATCCTGCCTGCATTGCCAAATCGATGTCCGGAATTCCCGGGCCTTCGTCTTCCAGCACGCTGGTTATTTTGTTCTCGTCAATCTCCACATTTATCACGCCTTTCCATGCGTGAGCAACCACATTTACTTCGGCTTCGTAGAGCGCAATAACTATTCTCTTTATCGTTTTTCCATCGATATTAAGCTGCTTCAAAACCTTTTTCACCTCGCTCGACGGAAAACCTGCATGAGTAAAATCGCCACCTTGTATGTCAAAAGTCAGTTTCAAGTATTATTATTTACAGTTTGATTATTGACAATTTACCATTTTAGCCGTTAAATCGTCAACCGCAAATGATTAAATAGTAAATCAATAAACCGGGTTCAAGCCTGCTTCATATAACAGGCCGCTTGATTTAAATAATGAATACGGCGATTCCAAAATGCACATTCCGTTTTCGCAGGCAAGTTCGAGCATTTGCTCGGTAGCCTTTTTGTTTCTCACAAAAACGATCGCCTTTATATCTGCCATCTCTGCTGTTCGAATGCACTGTAGATTGACCAATCCAGTGATCAGAATAAGGTTACTTGTATCCAGCGTCAATACATCGCTCATTAAATCAGAACTATAGCCCATCTTAATTTCCTGATCGAGTTTATCTGCCCCGCAAGTCACTTTAGCGTTCAAAACCGATGCAATTTCTCTTAGCTTCATGTAAAAAAGTTCGTTTACAACTTGCGACAAATTTCAGAAAAAATAATAAATAAGCTGTTGTCAAATTGTTGATCACTCCTTATTTAGATTGGTTTTATGTAAGCACAACTGATGAAAAGCCGGGAAAGATAGAAATGACAGTCATATTTTATTTCGCAAATCTTTCGTATTTTAAATTCGAAATTTTTGCGCCATGATATACGAAGAAAAGTCTTTCCATCAGGAGTTTATTAACGACCCCGAATTGCATCAGAAGATTATCGATGCCCTACCCATTCCTATTTTTTACCGCGACGTGAAGGGCGTTTACAAAGCCTGCAACGTGGCCCAGGAAAAATTATTCGGCATGTCGAAATCTCAAATAATCGGCAAAACGGTATTTGATGTTCAGCCTTATGAAATTGCTGAGATTTATGCCCAGCGCGATCAGGAATTGTTTGATAGCCCGGGAGATCAAATCTACGAGGCTAAATTTAGAGATGCATCCGGTACTTTGCACGATGTAGTTTTCAATAAGGCCGTTGTCAGAAACAACCAGGGAGAAATTGCAGGGATTGTTGGCTCAATTTTCGATATTACCGAGCGTAAAAAGGCAGAGCGAAAGCTGGAAAAAGCCAGAGAATCAACCGTAATAGCGTCGGCAATGATGCACAAAATCAGAGCCGGAATTATTATAGTTGATAGCGAATACAAGGTAATTGATTCGAATGAAGCTTTCGCCAAACTGCTCGGGACTGAGATCGAGGAACTTTATGAAACCATTCCCGGTCTGCATGGTGCCGACTTGAAAGAACTTGTTCCTGAAGTGATCTTTAAAATGTTTGCTACTACGCTAACATCAGGAGAAAACTCGACAGAACGCGACCTCAAAATACAGAATAAACTGCTTCATGTTTCGGTGATTACCATTTACAAACACCGTGTAGTCGGGGCGCTAATTCGCGACATGTCGGCACCGTCGCTGGTACGGGAGGAAATCATCAGCCGGGCTCAGCGGGTAAACAAACACAACCTCGAAACGGTGCAGAAGATTGCCTTTCTGTTGGGCGACAATGCTTCGATGACGGAAGAATTACTGAACTCGATCATTGAATCGTATAAATATGGGAACGAAGAAGAATAAACTGAACTACTGAAAAATGGCCGATTATCACATAGAAATAGAATTGCACCAACTTATCAGGCATGGCCAGATTGTATGCGGCGACGTGTTTCACTCGCGGCAAATAAGGGCCGAACGACGGAGTATTCTTGTACTTTCTGATGGAATCGGACACGGAGTTAAAGCTAACGTACTGGCAACATTAACTGCTTCTATGGCTTTGAACTATACTTCGTTTCACACCAAGCCCGAAGTTGCGGCCAATATTTTTATGCGGGCGCTACCTAAAAGTATTGACGGCAAAGAAAGTTACGCCACCTTTACCATCATCGAAATTGAGGACGATGGTTTGGTACGCATCATCAACTACGACAACCCGCGCTCAATTATCTTCAGGAAAGGCCAACTTTTTAATCCAAAAGAAATACAGATCCCGATAAGAGGTGAAGAAAATGCACGGAAAATACTTCGAATCAGGGAGTTTATTCCTGCATTGGAAGACCGGATTATTTTTATGACCGACGGTGTCAGCCAATCCGGACTGGGTAGTAGCCGCTTTCCTACAGGCTGGGGTCTTGATGAAATTTCGAAGTTTGCAGAAAACCAGATTGTCCGCGACAACGAAATTTCAGCCGGTAAACTATCGCGAAAGATACTGAATCAGGCTTCAATGAATGACTCATTCGAAATTCGCGACGACGCCTCCTGCGGCGTTATCTATTTCAGGAAACCACGCGAGTTTATGCTCATTACTGGTCCACCGTTTTATAAGATCAAAGACTCCGACTTCGTTAACCGAATAAAGGAATTTCCTGGGAAGAAAATAATTTGTGGCGGAACAACCGCCGAAATTATCGCCCGCGAAATGGGGATTAAAATCAATATACAACACCGGTTTTCAGAAAAAACACTGCCACCCGCCGCCAAAATGGAAGGCTTCGAAATTGTGACGGAAGGAATTCTGACCCTGGGACGAGTGGAAGAACTTCTGGAGGCATACGACAACGAAGTTCGGCTTGGTGAAAGCCCACCTGAAGAAGTTGTGAAGCTTTTGACACAACATGACATCATTCACCTCATCGTTGGAACCCGCATCAATTGGGCACATCAGGATCCCGATCAACCTGTTGAACTCGAAATGAGAAAGTTTGTCGTAAAGCGAATCGTTAAGCTCCTTGAGACAAAATTTTTCAAAAAAGTTACGCTCGAAATGGTTTGATTTTTAATTAACAAGGCTTTGTTTCAATCGACAAAACCATTAGTTTTGTCATATATTGTATTTACTACAATAAATCGACCTAAACTTATATTTATGAAAAAATCAGTAGCTTATACTTTAGCGGTATTCTTTCTTTCCATCAACTTACTAGCTGCTCAAAATGCAACAATCAGTATAAATTCGATAGGATTTAAGCCACAGGCTGTAAAAAAAGCATCTGTTGCGGGTGAAGCAAATGAATTTGTGATTAAACGGGCCGACGATAAATCGATCGTTTTTGAGGGCAAACTCTCTGCACCGGTTTTTCAGAAAGACGTTAACCAGAACGTTTCGCTGGCCGATTTTTCTTCTTTAAACAAAGTCGGAAAGTATTTTATTGAACTGCCCGACGGAAGCAAATCGGCACTTTTCGAAATTTCAAAAACAGCTTACGATCAGGCCTTCTACACCAGCATGCGGGCTTTTTACTTATGGCGCTGCGGAACGGCTGTAGCCGGAGATTATTCAGGCAAAAAATATAGCCACGAAGCATGTCACCTGAACGATGGATACGAAGATTTTCAGGGAAAACCTGACGTTAAAAGAGATGGAACGGGTGGATGGCACGACGCCGGTGATTATGGCAAGTATGTAGTCAATGCCGGAATTACTGTTGGAATGATGTTCCTGGCCTGGGAAAATTTTCAGGACAAGTTGAAAAACTTTAAACTCGATTTACCTGAAACAGCAACCGGATACCCCGACTACCTAAAAGAACTGAAATGGGAAACAGACTGGCTTTTCACCATGCAATATACCGATGGCTCGGGAAAAGTGTCGCACAAGTTAACTCGTAAAAGTTTTGAGCCGTTCTGCAAGCCGGAAGATGATAAGGAGAAGCGCTATTTTACAGACTGGAGCTCGGCTGCAACCGCAGACTTCGTAGGAATGATGGCACAGGCTGCCCGTTATTTTATGCCGTACGATAAGGTTTATGCGCAGAAATGCCTTAACGCGGCCAAAATAAGCTATAATTTCCTGAAGGCGAACCCGGAAGATAAAGTCTTTGTGCAGGGCGAATTTGTAACCGGAGGTTATCAGACCGAAGATAAAGACGATCGGCTTTGGGCTGCTGCCGAAATGTGGGAAACCACCGGAGACCGGGAATACCTCGCAGATTTCGAGAAACGTGCTACGGAACAAAACGGCGAGATTGATGAAGACTGGGATTGGCAAGACGTATCGAACCTGGGAATGTTTACCTATGCCCTTTCAAAAAAACAAGGAAAGAACCCCGAGCTTGATAAACAAATCAAGAAAAACATCGTCAATGTCGCTAATCTCATCGCCTTTAAATGTGAATCAGATGTTTACGGCCGACCTTCAACCAAATATTACTGGGGCTGCAACGGAACAATGGCCAGAGAAGTGATTAATTTACAGGTTGCCAACAAAATAGCGCCAAATAAAAATTACATGCAAGCCGCCCAGGGAGTAATTGGTCACCTGTTTGGCCGCAACTTTTACAACCGATCATATGTTACGGGACTGGGCATTAATCCGCCAATGAATCCACACGATCGCCGCTCGGCATCTGATTCTGTGAAAGAGCCATGGCCAGGCTACCTGGTTGGTGGTGGCCATACTGCAACCGGATGGAACGACCAAACTGAAGATTACCGTACCAACGAAATTGCTATCAACTGGCAGGGAGCTCTTGTTTACGCCCTGGCTGGCTTTATTGAAGAATGACCAAAATAAACCAATATGAAAACAAACCTTACTGTTTTCCTGCTCCTGATTAACGGCCTAGTTTCCGCATTTGCAGGCAACAACTACAAAAATTTTCAGGTTTCGGTGTATTCAAGAGCATACGAAACGGCAAAAATGGGCGACGAGAAATGGCTGGAACCAATTTGGGACGAAATAACCCGTCAGGTTCATGTCGATAAAATTTACCTTGAAACTCACCGCGATCTGCTGGTTGTTGACGAGGCTACGCTACTGAAGGCTAAAAATTTCTTCGAAAGCAGGGGAATAAAAACCGCCGGTGGAATTACCCTCACCGTTGACGAAGGAAATAATTTCCAGACGTTCTGCTACACCAATCCGGAGCACCGTAAGAAAATCAAAGAGATTGTTGAGTTCACTGCCAAACATTTTGACGAATTGATCCTCGACGACTTCTTTTTCACCAATTGCAAGTGCGACTTGTGCATCAAAGCAAAAGGAAATCGCAGTTGGACCGACTTCCGCCTCGATTTAATGGCCAAAGCCGCAAAAGAATTGATCATTGACCCGGCAAAAGCGGTGAATCCCAACATCAAAGTCGTGGTAAAGTACCCAAACTGGTACGACCATTTTCAGGGCTGTGGATTTAACCTTGAAGCAGAGCCCAAAATGTTCGACGGTGTTTATACAGGCACCGAAACCCGTGACCCATCGGGCAATCAACACCTCCAGCAATACCTTGGATATCTGGCTTTCCGCTATTTCAACAACCTGAAACCAGGAAAAAACGGCGGTGGATGGGTTGACACTGGCGGCGCCAGTTACATGGACCGCTATGCTGAACAATTGTGGCTCACTGCATTTGCAAAGGCTCCTGAAATTACCCTTTTCGATTTCAGGCAGATGCAATCGCCGCTCTCGAAAAATTTGAGGGCAGAATGGCAAAACCGCGAGGTATGCAGTTTCAACTACGATGAAATGATGAAACCCATTGCTGACAAGAATGGCCAGATGATCCTTCCAACCACTTTTGCCCGCGCTGCAGGATATACGTTTGAAACGATCGACCGCTTCCTGGACAAGCTGGGAAATCCTGTGGGTGTAAAAACCTACAAGCCATATCACTCAGTTGGTGAAGACTTTTTACCCAACTACATGGGAATGATCGGAGTCCCGATGAACATTGTTCCTGTTTTTCCTGAAAACGAACCCATCGTGTTTTTGACTCAGCAGGCCAGTTTCGACCCAGATATCGTCGGCAAAATAAAGAAGCAACTTCAGGCCGGAAAAGATATCATGATTACTTCTGGGTTCCTGAAAGTCATGCAAAACAAGGGATTGAACGACATTGCAGAATTCAGGATTGGTGACGAAAAAGCCACAGTAAAAGAGTTTGCCGCTGGCTGGAGTCCCCACACGTTTATCACCGATGCAATGATTATTCCCCAAATCAAATACATTACCAACGATTCGTGGGAAGTGGTTTCCGCGTTTGATCATACCAACGGCTGGCCAATCCTTCACCGCGCCGACTATTCGAAAGGCAAATTATATGTGCTGGCTATACCGGATAATGTTGTCGATTTGTACCGCATGCCTGTTGAGGTACTTTCAAAAATAAAAGAAATACTTACCCCCGGAATGCCTGCGATGCTGGAAGCCCCGGGCTACACCAGCCTGTTTGTTTACGACAACAATACCGTAATTGTTGAGTCGTTTTCGGATAAAACCGCACAGGTAAAACTTAGGCTTCGTGAAGGTTTTTCGAAAGGCACCGATTTGATCTCGAATAAGGAATTCAAAGGTGAAAAACAAAGCGCTTTCGTCAGTTTCAGAAAACCACCCGTTGTAAGGACCTATCTGAATCTGGAACTTAAACCACATTCATACACGGTATTGAAACTGGAATAGGATAACATAAAAAAAGACAGGATCCATTAAGTCCTGTCTTTTTTGTGTGCTAATAAAAAACCATTTAAACCATAGGATATTTCTTGAATATCTCCTCAGATTTCATCAATATATCAACGTATTGAGCCCGCTGATACATAAAGGGGTCCTTCAAATTTTTGCGAGATAATTTTCCTCTAAAATCGCTCAAGGTTTTATACCCTTTTTTATCCATCCAGCTGTTCAAATCTTTCAGCATTGTTGCCACAAAAGCTGGCTGATTCTTATAGATCGCCGAAACAGTCTGAATTACATCGGCTCCCGAAAGAATCATTCGGATTATATCGTCGGCCGAATAAATTCCCCGGCTCCCGCAAATACTTGCTTCAATATTACCATGAAGCAAGCCAGCGTAACGTAGCGAGAGCTGACGGTCGCGCTCCTGGGTCAATTCCCAGGGAAAATAGAAAATTTCATTTTCAATATCAATTTCAGGCTGGAAGAAGCGATTAAACAACACAAAGCCATCAACTCCGGCTTCGTCAAGCCTCTTTATAAAATTCAGTGTATTGGTGTAATACGGGCTAAGTTTTACGCTCACCGGAATTTTTACAGCCTTTTTTACACTTCGTACAATCTGGTATTGCTTTTCTTCAATCGAAGAGCATCCCACTTCAAAATAACCTGGCGTAGCATACAAATTAAGTTCAAGCGCGTCAACGCCAGTTTGTTCAAGCAGTTTGGCATATTCAACCCAGCTTGGTTCGTAAAGCGCATTTAAGCTGGCAATCAATGGCAACGATGTCGCCTGTCGCATTTTCTTCAGGTTATATATATGTTCCTGGGGACCTCCATGTTCGATATCGGGGAATAATCGGCCCATTTCCGAATTCCGGTTCGCATACTCATTGATATCCTCGTCGAGCTGAAAACTTTCTAACTGAATTTGTTCTTCGAAAAGCGATTTGTAAACGATTGCAGCAATCCCGGCTTCTTCAAGCTCTTTTATAACTTCTGGTCGGGTTACTAAGTTGCTGGCTCCCAAAATGATTGGATTCTTCAATTTGAGGCCCATGTAGGTTGTTGATAAGTCTGCCATATTTTGTAGGTTTTAGTGTTCCAGCGTTACAGTAGAACTCTGCTTGCATAACTTTTGTTCAACAAATTAAAAAAAAAGAGGTTTTCCATTTTTCAGGAAAACCTCTTTGGTTTAATCAATTATGTGAATGTCGCCGGAAACAGGCGGCTTGTGATCTAAGTGACTTACGATCTGAGATTTGCGTTTAATTCTCATTTTATAGAACGAACGCCATACGAAGTACATCGATATCGCCATTAATATAACCGCGATGATGTGATGTGACATTCGGTAACCTTTCACTCCATCAACAACTGTTGACATCGACACAGCGATTTCAACAGCCAACAATCCGAATAAAGTAGAGAATTTAATAATCGGGTTCAACGCAACAGAAGTTGTATCCTTGAACGGGTCGCCAACAGTATCTCCAACAACAGTTGCGTGGTGCAACTCTGTCCCTTTTTCTTTCATGTCAACTTCAACCAGCTTTTTAGCATTATCCCACGAACCACCAGTATTTGCCATATAAATAGCCTGGAACAAACCAAAAATAGCGATTGAAATAAGGTAAGAAACAAAGAAGTTTGGATCGAAAAGCGCGTAAGCCAAAGTTGCTGTCATCAGGGCAATAAAAATATTCCACATACCAGACTGAGCGTATTGTGTGCATATTTTTACAACCTCAATCGAATCATTTATGTCGGCTTCCGATTTATCGAGTTTCATATTCTTTTTAATGAAAGCCACCGCACGATATGCGCCGGTAGTTACAGCCTGAATGGATGCTCCTGAGAACCAGAACACCATAGCTCCACCAACAATAAAGCCTAACAATACAGGAGCTTGTGTTAATTCAAGGTTCAACATGCCTTCCTTCTTCAGGAGAAGGATAATAGAGAAAATCATGGTAGTTGCACCAACCACTGCGGTACCAATCAATACTGGTTTAGCAGTAGCTTTAAATGTGTTTCCGGCCGAGTCGTTTGCTTCGAGGTAATACTTTCCTTGTTCAAAATCAGGTTCAAAACCAAAATCGCGTTTAATTTCTTCTTTGATTCCAGGAATGGATTCAATCTGCGAAAGCTCGAATACCGACTGGGCGTTATCAGTTACCGGACCATAGCTATCAACTGCAATCGTTACTGGTCCCATACAAAGGAAACCGAAAGCAACAAGCCCGAATGCAAAAATGCTGGCAAACTGGATTTGGTCCATCCCCGGCATATTGCTTATAAAATAAGCAACAGACATCAAGCCAGTTAGCAAAATGCCGATCCAGTATGCTGAAAAGTTACCGGCAACAATACCTGAAAGGATAGTTAATGAAGAACCACCTTCTTTTGAAGCGGTTACAATTTCGCGAACATGTTTCGATTTCGAGCTGGTAAATACTTTGGTGAATTCAGGAATTAAAACGGCAGCCAACGTACCACACGAAATAATGGTAGCCAGTTTCCACCACAAACCGCTTGGCAAATCGCCAATCAGGAAGTAGCTCATAATATAACTAATAGAAATACAAGAGATAGCAGCAATCCAGATCAAACGGGTTAATGGTTCTTCAAAATCGAATTCGAGTAGTTTTCCGTATTTCCTCTTAGAAATAGCCTGATTGATAAAATAAGATATTCCTGAGAAAATATCCATCAGAAAGCGCATACCAAAAATCCACACAATCAGTTTAGCCTGAAGATGAACATCAGCGATTGCCAAAGTGATGAAAGAGATCAAAGCAACACCGGTTACACCATAAGTTTCGAAGCCGTCAGCAGTCGGGCCAATGCTGTCGCCAGCGTTGTCACCGGTACAGTCTGCAATAACTCCAGGGTTACGAGGGTCGTCTTCTTTCACCTGGAAAACGATTTTCATCAGGTCGGAACCAATATCTGCAATCTTTGTGAAGATACCACCGGCAATACGAAGCGCCGAAGCTCCAAGCGACTCCCCAATAGCAAAACCAAGGAAGCAATATCCTACAATTTCGCGAGGAACGAAAAGCAGAATGATAACCATCATTACCAATTCGAGCGAAATAAGGAACAGGCCGATTGAAATACCAGCCTGCAAAGGAATATTTACAACATCCCATGGACGTTTACGAAGCGATGCAAAAGCGGTGCGGGCATTAGCATAAGTGTTTACGCGAACACCATACCAGGCAACCGCATAAGAACCGCTAATCCCAATTATAGAGAAAAGCAGTACGAGAACAATAGTAACAATTGTTGGGATCGAATTTACCTCTCCGGCTGAAGCCTGGTGAGCCATTACCAGATAGAAAATAATAGCAATGGAAACAATCCCAAATAAAATAGCTAAAAACTTACCTTGTTGAATAAGATAAGTACGACAAGTTTGATAAATCGTGTCAGCCACGTTGAGCATCGACTTGTGAGCCTGCAGCTTTTTAATCTTGCTTCTCAGGAACAAGCTTATTCCCAAAGTTCCAACAATAATCCATGCGCCAAAAAACAACAATTGCCATGCTGTCAGGTTAAAGAAATATGGATAATGCCCTTCATGCAGATCGGGTATTTTCAGGTCGGCCTCACTGGCAAAAAGCACACCAGAGCTAACCATAAATGCAAAAAATAAAAAAATACGTTTTAAGTGTTTCATAAAATAGATGATTTGGTTCTACTATAATTAATAGTTACATTTAGTTTTTAGAGTATAAAAGCATTTAGTGACAAAAATTCGAAATCGGGCTCAAAAAGAAATCAATTTGCAACGCAACATGGTTTGATTCCAACAATAAATTCTTGCCAACCTAAAATTAATTTCTTCCAGACACCTCGGTTATTTTGAAGAACATGTTCTTCAAAATAACCATCTAAAACCGAATCAAAAGCAGGCTATTGATGATTAAATATCAACAAGTTAGGTGTTGTGATTGGAAAATCTGTTATACAACAAATAAACAAATACTTAATATTGAATTAACATTGAAAAACGCCGTCAGATAAGGCAAAAGCACCAACAATCAGAATAACAAAACAATAAGGCATTCTGGGGAAAAAATAAAAAAAATGAATTCCGGATAAAGCAATGATTGCAGAAACAAAGATTACGGCTCTTCGATAGAAATAGTCAAAACACCCAAAAAACTCCAATCGCCATACAACCTTCGTTGAG
>DAOPZV010000093.1:0-15006 GCA_035353575.1 Prolixibacteraceae bacterium
TTTACATCAGTGCCGGCCAGCGCGGCTTACAGCTTAAACTTAATCCGGAGGATTTAATAAAAATGGTTGAGGCTGAGGTTTGTGATGTGGCAGAATAATTGTACCTTGGAATATTAAGAAATCCATGTTTGGACCATTTTATTGATTTTCCAGCTATTGTTCTCTTTTTTTAGAAGAAGAATCCACCCTTCTGCATTAAGACTTTCTTTTATTATACTTATTTCAAGTACCGCTTCTGTTCTGCATGAATTATATCCTATTCGGCTTAAGGTGATTAGTCCTTTACTTTTGGGAAATTCATTGTAGAAACGGCTCCAATTTTCACCACCATATTGAGTCGAAAATATGGAATCTAGCTCATCTTTACTTATTAATTTAACGGTTTTTGAAATTATCTCGAATTTATTTTCCAGTGAGACTATTGTTGAATTTTTCTTTTTGTAATCGTTGAATACAGTCTTACTTAATTCAGGAAAATTTTGTTTAAACAATTGAGGATAATAGTCTTTATCAACTTCTTCTGCGATTGATCTTAATTTTGTTGTTAGTTTGTCCAATACAAAAAAGTCAGAATTAGGCTGGACTTCTGATAATGCAAGTGAATATATCTGGTAATCAACTCTATCAATTGAGTCTGTTTTATTTTCTGAATCTCTGCATCTTGTTTTTATTGAGCACCCAATGTGCAGGAAAATACAGATTAGTGGAAATAATAGAGCTTTACGTACTTTCATTGTCGTTTTGTTTAATACAAATTTAGAATTTTATGAACTAAATTCTTTCTGGGTTACAGTTCATCCTCTTTTTCCGACAGTTCAGCAATTGATTTTTTCGGCTTCGATGGCTTTGTTTCAATTTTGGATCACGAAACAACAGAAACTCAAAGCCGTGAAAAAAACTTTTACAACAATTATTGCTTTCCTGATTTGTTTGGGTGGATTTGCCCAGACAATCATTGTGGGGAAGGTTTCAGAGGAGAAAGGAGAACCGCTCCCGGGCGCCAGCATTTATCTGAAAGGCACTTACGACGGAACTACCAGCAACGAAAAAGGCGAATTCAAATTCAGGAGCAGCAAAACCGGTCAGCAGGTGCTGGCCATCGAATTTATGGGCTATGATCCGATTGCCCGGAATGTGGAACTGAAAGGCGACACCATCAAAGTAAACGTGAGCCTGAAAGAAGCCTTCAATCAATTGAATGCCGTTACCATTACCGCTGGAACATTCGAAGCGGGCGACAAAAAACGTGCGGTGACCATTTCACCACTCGATATGATGACCACTGCCGGTGCAGCGGGTGATGTTTATGGCGCATTGCAGTCGCTTCCGGGAACAACCACCAATGGAGAGTCGGGCCGCTTGTTTGTAAAGGGTGGCGACAGCGAAGAGTCGCAGACATACATCGACGGGGCACTGGTGCCGGTTCCGTACAACTCATCGGCACCCAACATGTCAACACGCGGACGTTTCAATCCGTTCATGTTTAAAGGCACGATGTTCAGTACCGGCGGGTATTCGGCCGAATATGGTCAGGCTTTGTCATCGGTTTTACTACTGAATACCAACGATATGCCCGAAGAAGATCAGTTGGATTTGTCGTTCCTGATGGTTGGCGTGGAAGTGGCCGGAACAAAAAAATGGAATTCAGGAGCGATTACCGGAACATTGGGCTACAACAACCTGAAACCTTATATGAGCCTGGCTCCTCAGAATTATCATTGGACCGACGAGCCCGAATCGACCAGCGGAGCGCTCAGTTTTCGCCAAATGACAAGTAAAACCGGCATGCTGAAAATTTATTCGAGCATCGATAACGGAAGTTTTACTGTTAGTCAGAAAAATATGGCTGCCGGCGGACAATTAACCGATTACAAATTGGGCAACGACAATGCTTTCATCAATGCATCGTGGAACGACAAACTGGGAGAAAAATGGGCAATCAGTTCGGCAGCATCATTCACCAGCAATAAAGACAATATTCATTTCGACCAAACGAACGTGATTAAAAAGGTTCAGGGAACTTACCTGAAAACCAATCTGTCGTACCCGTTCAGCGAAAAATTTATCCTGAAGTTTGGTGGGGAGTTGTTCTCGAAAAATTACACGCAGAATGCCCGGATAGGTAGCGAAGTTCACGATAACAGTTTTACCAACAACAATTTTGCCGGTTTTACCGAAGCACAAATTTATGCTTCCTCGAAATTTGTAACCCGCATTGGCGGACGCATCGAATATTCGGATTACCTGAAAAGTTTTCGTTTTGCACCGCGCTGGTCCACTGCCTACAAAATCAGCGATAAAAGCCAGTTCTCGTTAGCTTACGGCTGGTTCTTCCAAAATCCGGTTGACGACTATTTGCTTTACACCGCCAACATAAAACCCGAACGTGCCGATCATTATACTTTCAGTTTCCAGTCGTCGGCCAACGACCGCACCCTGAAAGCCGAGTTGTACTACAAAAATTACCGCGATCTGGTTAAGCTGAATGGCGGCGCTTTTTACCTGCCAACCAGCTACAACAATACCGGTAGTGGCTATGCCCGCGGACTCGATCTGTTCTGGCGCGACAAAAAATCGATCAAAGGTGGCGACTACTGGATTTCGTATTCGTTTGTCGATACCGAGCGCGATTACCGGAATTTCCCGCACAAAGCCGTGCCATCGTTTGCCAGCAAACACAATCTGGCCGTGGTATACAAACATTGGTTTCCAGGCATTCGTTCGTATCCGGGGATAAATTTCAAGTATTCGTCGCCACGTGTTTACAACGATCCAAACTCGGCAGTTTTCAATGGCGAAAAGATGCTGGCCTATAAAAGCATCGACCTGAGCTGGAGTTTTCTGTATCGACCAAATATCATCTGCTATGCAGCGGTGAACAATGTTGCCGGTTTTAAAAACGAATTTGGCCGCACTTATGCCAGCACACCTGATGTTTCAGGAAATTACCCGAGTGCTGCTATCGAGCCCAGCTCAACCCGCTTTTTCGTAGTTGGTGTTTTCATCACTTTAACGAAAAAGGGAAGTGCAAACCAGTTGGACAAGATCAATTAAACGAAGGCCTCATCCCCAACCCTTCTCCGGGGGAGAAAGGATTTAGGGGGCAAAATCAAAAGAATAAAACATTAACCATTAAATAAAAACATCATGAAAAAGATCGTCTTATCAATCGCAGTTGTGTTATTCAGTTTAGTTTCAATGGCTCAAAAAGCCGAGTTTTACCAGGCCATGGGTGAAGCTCTTCCGCAGTATGGAACCTGCAAAAGTGTAGCCGATTTTCAGGCTTTGGGAAATAAGTTTGAAATGATCGCGAACGTCGAAAAATCGGAATGGCTGCCGCTTTATTATCATGCGCATTGCTATATCCTGATGAGTTTTATGGAACAGGACGCCACAAAAAAAGACAGCTATCTGGATATTGCAGAAAAGTCGGTGAAGAAACTGGTTGAAATGGTTCCAAACGAATCGGAAGTTTTCGTACTCCAATCGTTTTTGTACACTGGTCGTTTGGTAGTTAACCCGATGGAACGTGGTCAGGAGTACAGCGGACTTTCAGGTCAGGCTATCGGAAAAGCGCTGGCTTTGGATCCAACCAATCCACGAGCTAAAATGATGAAAATACAGATGGACATGGGAACTGCCCGTTTCTTCGGAACCGATCCGAAATCATTCTGTCCTCAGGCCAAAGAATTGTTGACTAAATGGGACGAGTTCAAACCAAAATCACCGCTTCACCCAAACTGGGGAAAAGATCAGGTGGAAGGCATTGTGAAAGGTTGCGAATAAGCTAAAATTGTTTCGGGTTGCGAGTTTCAGTGTTGGGGCTCGTAACCCGAATCGTTTTAAATTAAATTTTATCTTTACCTGTTGTTAAACAAAACCCAAACACCAATGGCTCCGGCAGAATCAAAACTTTTTATCCGAAAACCTATCTTTTATTTTCTGGGAAGCGCTGTTTTGAGCTTAGCGCTTACCGCCATGTTTATGCCCGGTGCATTTGCCAACGGCTGGATTTTTCTTTCAGGTTATTTATGGGCGTTCAGCATCAGCATTACGCAATGGATCGGGCTCGATTTCCTGTATCAGGTCATCGATAAACACATTTCGTGGATTGAGTCGCCGGTAAAAAAGGTGTTTGTTCAAATTTTTTCCTTTCTGACCTATTCGGCCAGCGCATTTATTGTGGTTCAACTGGTTAATTACTACCTCTGGATGGATCGGTTTCCTGCCGAATCGTGGAACAGCATTTTAAGGTCGCTGCCGTCAACCCTGCTGATTTCTTTTATTATCTCGCTGATTTTTACCGCTATCGGGTTCTTCAATGCCTGGAAGCAGTCGTTTGTCAGGGCCGAAAAACTGAAAGTGGAAATGATGGCCTACAAATACGAATCGCTTCGGAACCAGATTAACCCGCATTTCCTTTTTAATTCGCTGAATGTGCTGAGCGACTTGGTGTACGACGATCAGGCATTGGCAGTAAAATTCATCAGGCAGATGAGCGATTTGTTTCGCTATGTGCTCGACAGCCGCGACAAGGAATTGGTTCCGCTGAAAGACGAGCTGGCGTTTATCGAGTCGTACACATTTATGCTGAAAACCCGCTTCGAAGAGAAACTTTCGATCAATATTGATGTGGAGCCACGCCCGGACGATTATCTTGTTCCGATGACTTTGCAGCTTTTGATCGAAAATGCAGTGAAGCACAACGAGGTGTCGGAAGCATTTCCGTTGCAAATCAATATTCGCCGGAATGAGGACTCGCTGGAAGTGGAAAACAACTTTCAGCCTAAAAAAGCAGGCGACACGTCAACTAAAACCGGACTGAAAAACATTACACAGCAATACGCTTTCTTTTCGGAGCGACACATCACCATTATTTCCACCGACGAGCGCTATACTGTTCGGGTACCCATCTTAAAATCGCTTGAAAAATGAACGTAATAATACTGGAAGACGAAACAAGGGCAGCTAACCACCTGGAGCGTTTGTTGTTGCGTGTTGCCCCAACGATGAAGATACTTGCCAAACTCGAATCGGTGCGCGATGCGGTAAAATACCTGAATACCAATGCGGAACCGGAATTGATTTTTTCGGACATTCAGTTGGCCGACGGACTCAGTTTTGAGGTGTACAAACAGGTGAATGTAAAATGCCCTATTATCTTCACCACGGCCTACGACCATTATGCCATCGAAGCTTTCCAGACGAACGGAATTGATTATTTGCTGAAACCCGTTGAGGAAGAGCGTTTGCTGAAAGCCATTGAAAAAGCGCGGCATTTTTCACCCGGAATTGTGCTCGAAAAACTGTTGGCTATCAATCGTCCGGCTGAAGAAAAGGCCTACAAATCGCGGTTTATGGTTAAAGTTGGCGACAAAATTAAGAGCGTTCCGGTTGAGGAAATTCTGGTGTTTTACAGTCAGGAGAAAGCCAGTTTTATTCGAACCACCGATGCCCACACCTATTGCATCGACTATGCGCTCGACCAACTGGAGCCTATGCTCGATCCGGAGAAATATTTCCGCATCAACCGCAAATACATTGTTGCTATCGGTGCCTGCACCAATATTTTGGCGTGGACCAACTCTCGCCTCCGCCTGAAAATCGACGGCATCGATGATCCCGATATTATTGTGGCCCGTGAACGCGTTCAGGAGTTTAAGATGTGGCTGGATAGGTAAATTACCTCACTTTGTTTTTGTATAGAATTTGTTTTAGCAGACTACATAATTTGTTTTTTTTTAATAAATTCTTACTTTCATCCTGTAATCAAGGGTATTCTATTTTGATGGCTTGATATTTGCTGCTTAATTTTAAAGGGAAAAAATGGCAGAAGATATTTTGTTTCCTTCAACCGCCAACTAAATTTAAAAGTAAGGATGTTAAAAATAGCACTGTTAGGTGTATTGCTATTTTTTTTTGAGTGTCTGATGTTCGGGCAGTCACAAAAAATTGATTCGGTTTACCAAAAATTCGACCTGATGTACGGTCTGGATTCGGATTTGCACAATGGAAAGAAATTTATTCCTGATGCCCCCTCAAGCGGGAATCCTTTTTGGGGAAGCGAGGGATTATTCTGCGGAGACATCACTCTTTCCGGGAAGACTTTTAGAAATCAAAAGCTCAAGTATAACATAAGTAAACAGGATTTCCTTTTGCTCTATACCGACGGCAATGGCCAAAAGTACCAGATTGTCTTGAATTCAGCGTTGGTCGATTCAGTTAGGTCAGGTACAGATTTGTTTGTGAGAAATCCGTATCCCGAAACTGGATCTCAATTTGTGAAGGAAATATATCGAGGTAGGTTGCATTGTTTTATTGCCTTGGAAAAAAAACTTGAACTTTCCCCATTGGGTCCAAATACAGGATATTCATATTCGGAAGAAACCAGAACCAATTTTCTGATATACAAAAAACAGATACAACAGTTTAAACGTGAGGCTTCGTTTGTCCGGATTTTTCCCAAGGGAAAAAGGGCTGTAATCCGAAGTGAAATATCCAGATTAAGAATAAAGTTCAGGAAATTAGATGACGGGCTGCTTCGGCAATTGGTTGTTTTTTGTGATCACACTGTTCTCTATGATTAATTTGTTATGAAAAAGACTGCCATTTGCCTGCTTTTAAGTGTGATTACTCTTTTCAGATTGAATGCACAAGTAATCGGCGAGGTGCGTATTACCGGGTCGTTCTCGAACTTGTCTTTTCAGGAATTTGTGACGCAGCTGGAAACAAAATATAAGATCCGATTCTTTTATCAGGAGCAATGGGTGAAGTCTGTTGTGGTTAATCTTGAGGCGAAGGATGTGCCCCTGAGTGAGATGATGGAACGGATTTTGCTACCTGCCTTACTCGATTTTTCAGTTCAGCCGCCGCGTACGGTGTATATTATCCCTGACAAGAAGTTCGTCCATCGTTTGCCCGATTTCTACCTTGACGGTTCATCAGTTGATTCGGTTGAAGCTCAGGCTTCGGGAGAGTCGTCGATTGAACGCAAATACTTGCAAGGCAGGCGGGCTGACATGATACCGACCATTGTTGTGGGGAGCTACGACCGGGCAAAAAAGGGCAAGCTCGTAATTATAACTGGAAAAATCATTGATAAGGAAAGTGGCGAAGCTTTGATTGGTGCTACTGTAAATATTCCATCTCTGAAAAGAGGCACTGCGACCGACAATACCGGAACTTTTTCGCTCGCCATAAAACCGGGCCTTTATTCTGCCGTTTTTCAGTACATGGGAATGGCAGACCTAAAAGGAAACCTGGATATTCGTTCTGAAGGATTTTTTCAGGTTGGCATGAAAAGTCAGATGAGAACCATTGACGAAGTATTGATTCAAAGTTCATCGACGCAAAAGCACGGCGCAAAACCCGGGATGGAAAACGTTACCGTGAAAACAATGAAGAAAATGCCAATGTTAATGGGCGAAAAGGACGTGATGAAAGTGGCACAGATGCTCCCAGGGATTGTTAGTGTTGGTGAAGGTTCGGCAGGTGTTAATGTTCGTGGAGGAAACGCGGATCAAAATTTGTTTTACGTGAATGAAGTGCCTGTTTACAACAGCTCGCACTTGTTCGGCTTCTTTTCGTCGCTCAATTCAGACATCATTGATAACTTTTCGATCTATAAAGGGCAGATTCCCGCGGAATATGGTGGCCGCCTGGCCTCAGTTTTTAATGTTGAGACCCGCAAAGGACACATGAACAAGTTTTTTACACAGGGCGGAATCAGTCCAGTGGCAGCAAATACTGAGATTGAGGTGCCAATCGTGAAAGAAAAAGTTTCGCTCATGGTTTCCGGGCGCTCTTCCTATTCAGACTGGATATTAAAACGGCTGAACGATCCTGATCTGCGGAGTAGCACGGCATCATTTTATGATTTTGCCACTGCATTGAATTATGAAATCAATTCGTCGGATCAGTTGAGTTTTTTCGGGTACAAAAGCTACGACAACTTCAATTTGAACAATTATACCGAATACGGATACGGTAATTTGGGAGCCTCGATAAATTATGTACATCGATTCTCTTCCGGCGTAAAAACTTCGGTTTCGTTCATTAACTCGAATTACAATTTTAATACAATAGAGAAGAGTTCTGCAAGCAGTGCCTATCAGCACAACTACAATTTGAATCATTACGAGTTTAGGGGAGGAGTAAGCTTGTTGCTCAATGATCATCATTCGATCAAAGCAGGTGTTAGCAGTATTCTGTACAATTTGGATCGTGGAAATGTTGATCCATACGGCGACGCATCTCTCCGGATATCACTTGCTCTCGGAAGTGAAAAAGGTGTTGAAAGTGCGGTTTATATCGATGATAATATTGCTGTTGGGTCTCGTTTAAATCTTTACGCAGGAATGAGATACAGCATGTTCGCAGAATTAGGACCCAAAACGGTCAGGAGCTATTATGCCGGTGCTGCCAGGGAGGACGCTAATGTGACCGGAACAGAAACGTACAGCTCGGGGGAAAAGATTTCGAGCTATAGTAATCCAGAATTGAGGTTTGGGATGGATTACAAAATCAGGCGGTCTTCGTCGTTCAAATTGTCGGTTACGCAAATGACCCAATATTTGTTTATGTTGAGTAATTCAATTTCAATCGCTCCAAATGACCAATGGAAGTTAGTTGACAGCCACATTGCGCCACCTAAGTCAACACAGTATTCTGCCGGATATTATCACGATTTCAGCAACCTTGGGCTGACAACTTCAGCTGAAGTGTATTTCAAAAAAGCAAAAAATGTGGTGGATTACAAGGATGGTGCTGATTTTCTGGCATCGCCTTATGTTGAAACCAGTGTTCTTCAAGGAAAGCAAAAAGCTTACGGTGCCGAATTTATGTTGTCGAAGAACAAAGGCAGGGTGAACGGATGGCTGTCTTACACCTATTCACGTTCGATGGTAACTGTGAATGGCAAGCACGCCTGGGATGATATTAATGATGGGATAGAGTATCCGTCAAATTTTGATAAACCCCATGTGCTTAATGGATTTGCGAATCTCGATATTTCGAGGCGATTCTCGTTTTCAGCGAGTCTGACCTACAATACCGGCAGGCCGGTAACAATGCCGCAAGGCGTTTATTATATAAATAGTGTTCCGTTTATTGAGTATTCTGCCAGGAATGCATACCGGATTCCGGACTATTTCAGGCTCGATGCCTCTGTGAAAATAGAAGGAAACCTGAAATTGAAAAAAATGATGCATAGCTACTGGACTGTAGGTGTTTACAATGTAACCGGAAGAAGCAATGCCAATTCTATTTTCTTTTTGTCAGAAGAAGGAAGGCTTTGTGGCTACAAATATTCGGTAATAAGCGTGCCAATTTTTACTATTTCGTGGAACTGGAAATTAGGAAATTATGAAAACAATTAACCAAAATATATTCATCTTCCTTTTGGGGTTAGTGGCGGCTTCGTGCGTGGAGCGTTATTTCCCTGACACGGAGACCAATTTTCAACCGAAATTGGTTGTTCAGGCCATAATTGCTGCCGATGATGGTTTACAGGAAATTGTCATTTCGAAGTCAACGTCTGTCGATGAAACGAAATTAGTGACACTATCTGGTTGTTCGGTAGTGGTAGAAGACTCTGGTGAACATCGGTTTACGTTTAATGAAGCCGGGAAAACAGGCTGTTATCGGGGATATCTGGAAGGAAGTGCAGTTGTCGTTGGAAACAAGTACCGGCTTCGGCTTAAAACTCCGGAAGGGAAAGAGTATGTGAGCCGGTTCGAAAAATTAATGCCTTGCCCGGATGTCAGTTTTGTTTATTACGAAGTGCAAACGCAACCCACCCCGGATAAAGAAGTGAACAAAAACGGATTACAGTTTTATATCGATTATAAAGGCGACGACAACTATGGCAGGTTCTATCGCTGGGAATTAACTCAGACTTATGAATACCATTCGACCTGGCCCCTGGATAAGTGGCTCGATGTGGATGGCCCTCACGATTTGATTAGGCCCGATTATTCAAACTATACTTGTTACAAAACAGATAAACTTGACGACATATTCGTACTTTCAACTGATGGTTTTGCTCAAAATCGGTTCACCAAATATAAACTTCACTTTGTTCCGGATCAGACGCAAGTTTTGCAGTACCGGTACAATTTGCTTGTCAGACAATATTCGTTAACTCAGTCGGCATTTAACTACTGGGAAAACCTGAAAAAGAACAATCAGGAAGCTGCTAATTTGTTTGGCCGGCAGCCGGCTAATGTAAAAGGGAATATCTTGAACGTTAATGATACGACAGAAGTTGTTTTGGGATATTTTGGGGTATCAGTAGTGAAAAGTAAAAGAGTTCGGGTTGATCCGGTTCCCGGGTTGCGTTTTAACAAACTTAACAAATGCAGGGCCGCGAAACAGGATGGTCCGTTGCCAGATGCAAGGCCTATCTACTTTGCGGAAGATTACGACGTTGATGGGAATTCTTATATGGGAATTGCCGGCGCTGACTGTATATTTTGTCAAATGTTTGGCGGAACAACCCAAAAACCGACATATTGGGACGAAAAATGAGGAGTGTAATGAAATATGGACTGTTCCTTTTTCTGATGTTTTTTTGCGTAGCGAAAGGCAAAACTCAGTTAGTCATCTCAACCGAGATGGCAAAAAATCTGGTTGAAAAGACGGCTTTGCTTACCGACAGGGAAATATATTGTGTGGACGAGAAAATACATTTCTCAGCGGTGAATTTATCTTCTTCTGAACTCAAGAGAGTTGAGTGGAGCAACGTTCTGTATGTTGAATTAATGGCTCCAGACGGGCAGGTCGTTACTCGTCGCAAGTATAGTTATTCGAAAGATGGTTCAACCGGATCATTAACGATTCCAACCGGAACACTCTCGGGTAACTACTATTTGCGCGCCTATACAAAATGGATGCGCGATTACTCTCCTCTGAATTTTTATTACAAACTAGTGACGGTTATAAATCCGTACAGGGCTGAATTACTCGAAGCATCCGGACTTAAACAAACGGTGCAGTTTACTTCCGGATTGATTGGCTATGATTCGCTCAGCGCGAAGATAGAAACCGATAAACGCAGCTATTCACAAAAAGAAAGGGCTAGCGTGATAATCAAATCACAGAAAGCGTTTGCTGATGAGTACGCTGTTTCAGTGGTCCCTGAAGGAACTGAAAAGAAAACAAGTTTCAATTTAGTCGGAGCAAAGGATTTGAAATTTTCTCAGGATTTTATTCCAGAGACAAGAGGACTTTCAGTTTCAGGAAAGGTAGTAAATGATGTTGACTCTTTGCCAATGCCATATACGTTGGTTGGACTCACCGTATTTAAGGGCAAACCCGAAACCCGAAATTTGCGAACCAACGAACACGGACAATTCTATTTTGATTTGTCTAAGGTGGAAGGCGATTTTGAGATTTTTATTTCGGCTAAGGCTACTGAAGATAGAATGCCGTTAATATTGGTGGATAACGATTATTCGGCGGCAAAAGTTGATTTGCCTTACATTCCTTTTAATATGTCTGTCGCTTCAATGAGGGTGTATCAGCAAATGGCTTTTGTTAGTCAGATGAAAAAGTACTACATGCAGCAAAGTATTCGGGAAGAAATGAAGTCGTCGCTGGTAGATACATCGTTTTACGGAAAGCCTGATTTCACAGTAAAGCTACCCGATTATATCGCCCTGCCCTCTGTGAGCGAGTACTTCTACGAACTGATTTCTTCAGTTAGAGTAAAGCACGAAGGGACGAAGAGGACTTTCAGAGTGCTTGGTCCGTATTCTGAATTGGCCGTTTATGAGCCTCTTGTTTTGGTTGATATGGTTCCTATTTTCGATGCGGATAAGGTGCTATCATTATCTCCTGAAAAAATTGAACGAATAGAGGTGGTAACTTCTCCCTACGTTCGTGGAGATATTGTTTTTGGCGGAATTGTCAGTCTGTTCTCAAAAAAAGGTGATTTGGCCGGAATTGATTTGCCAACAACCGGACGTTTTATCAACTATTCGATGCTGTCGCCAGGTAAAACTGATACCGATTCGTCTGTTTCCGGCGAGCATGTTCCAAGCCTGAATAATTGCCTATATTGGAATTCCTCAGTTAAACCGGATCAAACGGGTGAAGCCAAAATCTCTTTTTCAACGGGCGACAACACAGGAAACTTTTTGATTATCGTGAGCGGATTTGACTCCAATGGAAAGGAGAAGGTCGCCATCAAAAAGATAGTCGTTAATTAATTAGTGGTGTTTTGAATAACAACTACTTCGCCCATCTAAAATTCGACGATCCCGATATTATTGTTGCCCGCGAGCGTGTTCAGGAGTTTAAGATGTGGCTGGATAGGTAAGAAGTTTGTGGGTATTTCAATATTCCTGATGAAAGAACTTAAAATCGTACCTTAATCCTTGAATATCATCAAATAGATCGTAGCCAATCACTTTCTCCTCGCGAAGAAAAGTAAAAAGGGGTTCGTATGTGAAGCGCTTATCATGTCTTGGTTTGTATGCACCATTATAGCCAATTTGATATTTGTAAATTATTGGCTCCTTCACTCTAATCGACATTGCTTCAATATGTTTTGTTAAAAATTCCTCGAATCCGATGCCAGCTAAGTGGTTTTGAATTTTCGAATTGTCATACATTAGAAAACATGAATGTTGGTGCTTCAAATTGTAGTTTGACTCTGGATTTTTAATCTTTGACAAGGGGTCAGTGTCTACTGCAATATATCCAAAGTTATCAACATCAATATCGATTCGGTAGTCGTCGTAATTGAATGAGTCAATAGAATTAGATTTGTTAATTGTTTTGATATTTAGTGTATTAACTAGTCCTTGAATGTCGATTTTATATATAGTGAAGTATTCGTTCGAGTATTCATTAAAAAATCCTTCAGGATTGAAATATCCACCGGATCTCATTTCCAGTCCAGTTACTGCGAAATAAAGTGCTATCAACGGATGGTAGGTGAAATCAATAAAGCATGTTGGAATTCCGTAATGTTGTAAAAAGTAAATCTGCGCGAGAATCTCTTCTTCGTCTATTTTTCTTTTTTTTATAATATCATAACCATAATATCTGGTTGATATAAACTCGACTTGTTGGTAAATGAACTTATTGAATTCATAGTCAGAGTTTGACCTGTTGTAAGAAGATACCAATGGCCATTCCATAAAGTTGCTTGTCTTTGGATTTTTGCCATTTGTTTGTCCCCGGTACATAAACTTTTTATCATCAATACTTGAGGTGTAATTTTCATCAACAAATTTCTCCCAAGTACATTTTATTGTTTCAATTGCGTTCATAGGGTTAAAATTAGGCATTTGATGGATATTAGTCAAAACAAAAAATCCACCCTTCTTTCGAAGAATGGATTTTCTATTGTCGCAGCATTAGATCGATTAAATTTCGGCAAAGTACTTATAAAACAATGGTATTGTGCGAATACCGTTGTAGAATTGTTCCAGCGCGTAATTTTCGTTGGGCGAATGGATGGCATCCGAGTCAAGCCCAAAACCCATCAGGATAGATTTAATTCCCAGCACCTGTTCGAAGGTTGAAATGATTGGAATACTTCCGCCACTGCGCACCGGCACCGGACGTTTGCCGTACACATCAACATATGCTTTTTCGGCAGCCTGGTAGGCCGGAACATCAATCGGGCAACCGTAAGCCTGGCCGCCATGCAGGTAAGTCACTTCAACTTTTACCGATTTTGGGGCAATGCTTTCGAAGTGGTTTTTGAACAGCACCTCAATTTTGTGGTGATCCTGATTTGGAACCAAACGGCACGAGATTTTGGCGAAAGCTTTAGATGGGAGCACGGTTTTGGCGCCTTCACCTGAATAGCCGCCCCAGATACCGCACACGTCGAACGATGGGCGGATACCGGTGCGCTCGTTGGTAGAGAAACCTGTTTCGCCCGCAACTTCGGCGATGTCGAGCGATTTTTTGTAGTGTTCCAGATCAAATGGCGCTTTGGCCAGCATGGCGCGCTCTTCGGCCGAAACTTCCACCACATCGTCGTAAAATCCAGGAATGGTGATGTGTCCGTTTTCGTCGGTCATTTGGGCAATCATTTTGGCCAGCACATTGATGGGGTTGGCAACTGCGCCGCCAAACAATCCTGAATGCAAATCCTTGTTTGGGCCGGTAACTTCAACCTGCCAGTATGCTAAACCCCGCAAACCGGTGGTCACTGATGGCGAATCGGGTGCAATCATCGATGTGTCCGAAACTAAAATTACGTCGGCTTTCAGCATTTCCTTGTGCTGTTCGCACCATTTGCCAAGGTTGGGCGAGCCAATTTCTTCTTCGCCCTCGATCATAAATTTTACGTTGCAAGGCAATGTGTTGGTTCGCACCATCATTTCGAAAGCCTTGGCGTGCATAAAACTTTGGCCTTTATCGTCGTTGGCGCCGCGGGCCCAGATTTTTCCGTCACGAATCTCGGGTTCAAACGGCGGAGTGGTCCACAAATTCAGGGGATCAACTGGCATCACGTCCATGTGAGCATAAATCAAAACAGTTGGTTTGGCCGGATCGATGATTTTTTCGCCATAGGTTACCGGATTGCCGTCCGATTCGTACACTTCAGCGCGATCGGCACCGGCTTCAAGCAAAATCTTTTTCCAGTATTCGGCAGCGCGGTACATGTCGGGCTTGTTGGCGGCCTGTGAGCTGATTGACGGAATGCGGATCAATCCGAAAAGCTCTTCAAGAAAGCGTTCTTTGTTTTCTTCGATGTATTTTTCAATGTATTCCATGGAGATGAATTTTTTAGTTGTCGTTGTTGTATTTGTTATCGTTGTTAAAAATAGCCATTCGGGATTGAATGTTTTATGAATTTATTCAGACTTACAGATTGAAGGACTGAATTACTGAAGGATTGGTTTTCGGCAAGCTCAGATACCGAATATCATTTTCCCTTCTCCATTTTCCTTTTTCCTGAATTAAACAGAGGCTTTGATGAATTGTTTCTGGTATTCGCCGGGAGTGAGGCCGGTCTGGCGTTTAAACATCCGGTTGAAATTC
>DAOPZV010000094.1:0-12769 GCA_035353575.1 Prolixibacteraceae bacterium
TGGCAAAATAAGAAAGTTTGAAATTGCTTTTAATGAAATAAAAAGCCCCGCAGAACCTTATCTGCGGGGCTAATTTATTTTCTAAACGCTCTTATTTTTCTTTTGTGATCAATACTTTGTCGATTTTATTTCCGTCGATATCCACAACTTCGATTACACTATCCGATACTTTTATCTTATCGCCAAGCTCAGGCAATTTATTAAGCTGGTTGAACATGTAACCAGCAACCGTAGAGTAATCTATTTCTTCGAAGTTGATTTGAAAGTCTTCTATCAAATCAGCCAGCGTTTCAATTGGCGCATCGCCGCTCACCAGAACCGATTTGTCTTCGCGAACAAATACTTCCGGTTCAGACCTTTCTCCCTCTTCGGGCACGTTACCAATAATGTTTTCGATGATATCGTGCAGCGTAATGATTCCTTCAAAGCTGCCATATTCATCAACAACCACAGCAATGTAATTTTGCTTTTGCCTGAATAAATTAAGTACTTTTTGCGCGTCGGCATTTTCGGGAACAACTATCGGCTTATGAAGCAATTTCTCAAGTTTACGGGGCGACGAAGAATAATAATTAACCAGGTATTCTTTTATTTTCAAAACGCCAACAAAGTCGTCAATGCTTTTTTTCCCGACAACAACAACGCTATGTTTAAAGGTAAGTATTTCGGTGTGAAATTCATTTTTATCCAGTTCGTAATCAGCCCATTCTACGTCTTTTCTGTGGGTCATTATGTGTTTCGCCTTTTTGTCGGCGAAGTAGAAAATTTTCTCGTGCATTCGGTTTTGTTCTTTCTCGATGACACCTTCGTGCGATGCAACTTTTATCGTATGTCTCAGTTCTTCCTCAGTCATCTGTCCTTCATCTTGTTTGATTCCCAGTATTCTATTGATAAGACTTGTTGAAGCGGCTAATAATTTTACGAAAGGGAAGAATATCTTTCCGAAAGCATAAATTACAGGCGAAACGTAAACCGATATTTTCTCAGGATTGCTCAATGCTATAGTTTTTGGAACCAGTTCGCCAATAACAATTGAAATAAAAGTAATTACCAGAACTGTTACCGAAAGTGCTATTTCGTTCGCGTATGGTGCAAGAGAAGGGTATTTCTGAATGTATGGTGCAAGATCCTCTGCAATGCTTAACCCTCCGTAAACACCGGTTACAATCCCGATGAGCGTAATTCCCACCTGGATGGCCGATAGGAAGTCCTCTGAATTTTCCAGCAGGTTCAAGGCAATTCGGGCGCCCTTTTTTCCTTTGGCTTTTTGTTGTTCGAGACGGGCCTTTTTGCTCGAAATCAGCGCAACTTCTGATAAAGCAAAAAAACCGTTAAGCAAAATCAATAATCCTAAAATGACCAGTTCCATGAAGTTCCTGTTAATTACAACGAAGTTAATACAGTATCTTCAATTTTAACAGGCTTTAGAATTTTATAGATTGGGTAGGGATTAAATCCTCTTTCCCATTGTGGCAAGAGGTATCTGTCAAGAAAGTTCCATGTTAAAATGCCATCATTCGATTGTGGCTCCAGCAGATAACAGACCAGGTTTGCAAGAGGCTGTGAGGTTCTGATCACGTAGGTTCCGGCGTTAAATTCCTTCTTTTCCGTTTTCCAGCTTCCAGTTGCCGAATGAAGGTAATGTCCCTGGTTTAGTCTTTTTTCAGGAACAAGTCCTGTCATTCGGAACGATTCTACTTCAAATTGCTGTATTTTAGATAGTTTGCTCACTGATATGCCGTGACGCTGAAGAAGATTAACAACAATAGGATCGGCCAACTTAATGAGGTAAGCAAATGGTAGTTTTACACTTTTCGTCGGAACATAGGTTGCAATGTACGGAACTTCAACAGTCTTTTTTCGGTTGGTTGGCACGTAATCTTCATAACCAGTTGTATCTTTTGCGGGCTCTACCTCAAAGGTTTTGATCGTTATTTTCTTGTCAAGCGGCTTGCCAACGTACTCAATCGGGAACGAGTCATTCGGTGCAGGATTTTCTCCTCGGGAGATCGTTCTTTTGTCGCTTGTGGCAATAAGTTGTTTAATTTCAGTATTATGCCCGGCACAATAATCAGAAATAGATTGCAATAAGCTGTAGCAACCAAGCACTCTTGTTTTATAATCGGCATACACATAGTTCTCATTCAGGATGGAAAGCCGGTTGCGAACGCCAATATAATTGGTAAGGTAGCGAGGCTCCGAGGCATATTCAATCCAGCCTTTCTCCGGATTTTTCATATCGATGAATTCGCCGTAGAAGCAATTCTCTGTTTTGTATTTGTCTGAAAGAACAGCCGAAACTTTAGGCATCATTTGTTTTTCCATGTAATCCATCAGCGAGCGGTCGCCTGCACAATTCATCATCCAGCTGAAAGTAACCGGTTCTTCGTGGTATGAGCCGTTCGTGGTGTGGCAATCAACAGTTACCTGCGGATCCCATTTTAGCAGTACATTTTTTAGTAACCCATTCATTTCAGGAGTTTCCAGTTTCATGGCATCTCGGTTAATATCAAGCATTTGTCCGTTGCTTCTCAATCCTACACCATTTTTCGGTCCGTTTTGGTGAGTGCGGTTTTTTGTACTAATGGCTTCATTCCCGTCAGGATTGAAATTGGGGCAAATCAGGAAAATAATATTTTTCAAAAGGTCTTTCCTTGTACCGAAAAGCAACTCGCGGGCAAACATTTGCGTGGCTTCTTTTCCTTCAACTTCGCCGGCGTGAATATTTGCCTGAATGTATAAAACCATGCGTGGGTCGTTCGCAAGGCTTTGCGGCGATTTAATCATCGGGTTGGCAATTATCATGAGCGGAATCTGCCTTCCTTCAGTTGAAATGCCAATTGTTTCAACTTTTATGTTTTGAGATTTTTTGCTGATGTTGCTGATGAAGCTCAGAACATCGCTTTCCCGCGAGGTTGATTCGAAATTAGAACTCTCAGCAATGGTTTGAGGCTGTGAAAACGCCAGCAGTGAGCACATCACCGCCAACAAAGTGAAGTAAATTTTATTCATAGTGTTTTTTGAAAAGATACCCTTGTTTACAAATGTAGATTTTTTAGGGGCAACTGATTTTCAAAATCATTATTTTGACAATGAAATTTACCTATAGTTTAATTTCGAATTTAGCTCTGATACCAAATGATGGCGCACCAAGAACCGATTGTGGTTTCACTCGCCAAACTGCTTCTACGCGGAATAACCTTAGGATATTTTCAACGCCTGCACCCAGCTCAATATAGGGATTGCTCATTTTCGTGACACTCGATGGCAATTCAACAACTTGCTGATTACTTTGGTTAAACGATCCAATCATTCCTTTCCCTGAAACAACTTCGCGCAGGCCAAGCCTTTTTAATAATGGTACTCTGTTGAAAAAGAACCCGTTGAGATGATATTCGAGATAGGCATGAAGGTATTTGTCGTGTACATACTCCATGTAATTGAGCATGTTGAAGTCGTATGAAAAATAACCCTGAGTCTCGTTTCCGCGTGGTATGTCGAGCATCGTGTAAGGCATCTTCCCAAAGTACATCCCGCCTTCAATGGCGTAATTAAAAGCTGTTTGCCCAATGCGCCAATACTGCTCAATGGTAGTTAAAATTTTTCCGTAGTAGTTCGATTTTCCTGAATAAAAAACCTGACCCCCGCCAACATTAAAGTGGATAATCGGGTAATCGGTATTCATATAAACGCGAAGAAATTTATCGTCGATTACTTTTTCGAGCCATGAAAAGCGGGTATCGATGTTAAAATCAACAGCCGATACTTCACTAACAGGCGACCCTGCCCGCATGAACGGGTAAAATTCAGGAGAGAAATGCCGGATGTAACTTACACCTATCCTATTCATCAAACCCGGATGCCATTCGTATTCGTAGTTTGCCGAAAGTTTTTGCTCGCGAAATAATTCGTCGAGCTCGTCGCGTTTAAAAATTTGTGAGATCAGGTTGTTTTCGGTTGGCGACAGCGCATTTTCGTACAAGAATAAAATCTTCTCATTTTCGCCCGAGCGTACAATTTTGTCGTCATACGAGATTTTAGCTATCTGGCGATGAATTGTCGGAAATTTGTATCCAAAACCGCCCATGCCATTCAGTCTTTTGTTCCTAAATCCATATCCAAGTCCGCCCCAAATCATATAGCGGGTACTTATTTCGCTACTGGTTCGGGCTCCGGCGAAAATATGGAGCCCTTCAACTTTATTGGTATTTATTGTGCTTGCGTAGGGTCCAAATTCGAACTTCCCAAGGTCGTAATAACCGGTCATACTCATCCGGGTAAGGTTGTCGGCAAATTTCACAGCCTTAATATTGCTGACCGAGTCTATCGTTCCTGTCACCATTTTTTCGCGATGATTCAGTTCTTCCAGCCGATGAGTTTCCCAATAGGTATTGTCGCGGTATTTGGCGTCGGGCAGCGTAACTGTTTCGAAACGCCCGTTTCCGGCGGTAAGTTTTACATCCTGCTGTTGATTAACGGTTACACTATCTATTACCGACGATTGCGTAAAGAACAAGCTAACCGGCTTTTTTGATGGATTGTTTTTTAGCGGTACGTAATTGAAAACCGCGTCAATCTGGTTTCTCCTGAAGAAAGGAACCGAGTCTTTTACCATCTGGTAACTTCCTGATAACTTCATGCTTTTAAGGAAATTAAGGTAGCTGGTGTTCGACAATTCACCGTCGATATCAATCAATGAGAAATCTTTGGTTTCGGTTGTCATGTAGCCTTTAAAAACCTTATCTCCAACGCGACGAGGAATAAACCGTATTCGGTAATTTTTCACTCCATTCACGTATGTGCTGTCGGTAAGGAAATATTTATAATAGAACCACCCGTTATCGGCCAGCGGACTTACAAAGTTTTGAGAGAAGAGGGTTATGTAGTTGTCGTAAAAGTTTACTTCCATGTCGAGCGCACTGGTGTAACCCGATATTTCCAGGTCGTCGAGTACTCCAACTCCCGAAGTTTTGTCAGCCAAAACAGTCGATTTTTGTTTAGAAGGACTTCGCTGTACTTCGTTGTAAACCAATTGTTCTGAGAAATATATAGGAAGAAATTTTGTGCTGTCTTCGGCAGTTTTAAAAACATTCTGGTTGTTTTTAAACGCTTTGGAATTAATCATTTTCGGGCCAACATTATTCAGATGGTATTCCCATTTGGTATATTTTCGGTATGAATACCGATCATATTTAGCCGGATTATTTCTCTTTTTGGCTCTGACCATTTCTTTTAAAACCCTGCGAGCCGGTCCATCGTCGGGTTGAACTGTTACCTCCGAAAGGTTTATTACCTCGGGTTTAAGCCTAACCTGAATTTCGTTTACAGCGTATGGTTTTACTCCGAAAACCTGGGCATAATAACCAACGGTAGTAAACTGAATGGAATCTACCTTTACTTTGCTGATTAACTGGTAATTCCCAATTGAGTCGGTAATTGTTCCGAGGGGAGTTTTCTTAAAAACAATGGTACAAAAAGGAATGGGTTTCCCTGTTTCCGCGTCAACAACTTTCCCTTTCACCGTTGTAGGCTGAGAAAAAGCCGAGCTGAGTGTGCATAGAAGTATAAATAATAGTTGAAATTTTAGTCTATAACGACTGTCAACTATAGTTGCTTTTCTTAACATGTTCTGTTTTCTGTTTCTGTAAAAATTTCTTTCGATTGAGCGAAAGAAAGGTTCAATGTGAGAGCAACGAACCAAAGACCAAATTTGTTGAAAAAATTAATCAACTGATTAACTTTTTAAAATTTTTTCTTGAATGTTAATTTTTCTTCACAAATTCAGGAAGCCCTGAAAAAACAGAGTTTTCTGCCCGCTTAGTTTCACGCAGCAGCAATTGCTTCAAATTCTTTATTTTATATAGTCTTCAATGAACTTGTTTTTCTGCCCGAAAACCATTTTATCCCAATGTTCGGCCCGTTGTTCGGTTGTCGGCCAGGTGTGTTCGCGGTAGGTTACAGGATAAATTACCTTTTTGCCTTTTGCCTGATTGACGGCAGCATAAATTGACGTTGACGGGCAAGTATTGTCAACCAGCCCAATTTCTACAACAATAGTGGCTTTCGACATGCTGAGCAAATGAGCGGCATCAAAATAAGGTAAAACTTTTTTCATATTTTCTTTATTCCCAGCTTGTTCAAAAGGCTGAGGCCAACCTCCTTTGCGGGTTATTAAGGTTCCTCCCCAGTCGCACATGGCCGGAACAGTTGCGACTACTGCCGAAACACGCTGATCAAGTCCGGCAGCAGCTAATGCTTGCCCTCCTCCCTGGCTCTCGCCAATTACAATGATCCGCTTTCCGTCCCATTCTGGTTGTTGTGTAAGAAAATCGAGTGATCGGATTAAGCGAAGATACATACCTCTAAAGTAAATATCGTTCCTGCTTTCCAGTCCTTTGTAGAAATACTCTTTTAATTCTCCATTCTCCAAGTTATTGTAATATTCGTCGGGCTGTCCGTTTAGCATTCCGTGGGCATTGAGGTCGAGGCAAATTGCACCTTTTTTGGCGTAATCAGTAGCGTTCGAAATTTCTGAACGGCACCACGAGCCTTTCACACCTGCTGCATGAACCAGCAGCACAATTGGCAACGACTTCGCTTCTGCATTTTCAGGTTTTGAATAGTATCCTCTTGCTGGTTTAGGTCCAATGCAATTTATCTCGGTATTGAAGCAAACAATGCCTGGTTGTTTCGAATCAACCTTCTCCGATTTTACATCCATTGGTAATGCTTTCAGGGCGGCTTTCTCCTGGTCCCAGTATTTTTTCAAGTCTTTTGGGCGCGCGGTTCCCGGCTTAATTTTCAGTGGATCGACAATTAGCCCGATCAGTTTTTGTACTCCTTTTTGTTTGGCTTCAATGCGCAACGAACAGGGTTCAGTGAATACTCCTGAATAAATAATGCAGGTGTCACTTTGCGGAATCAATGAGATACTTTGTAATTTTAAGTCATTGTTTTTCATGACTTTAATATGAAGCGTGTCCGCTGCATGATTCTTCAGAATTGCAGAAACCACAATTTTCTCACCGCTTTTGTAAATTCCGGATTCGTGGTTCAGTTCAAGCTTAATATCCTGGGCCTGAAGGAAGCAGGAGAAACTAATCAGGAAAAATAGAACGATTGCTGGTTTAGTTATGTTTTTTTTCATGGCAGCAGTTCTTTACTCTGTTTTCTTTTCTTCTGTTTCTTCCGAGTTTTCAGAGAATTCGGCTTCCAGCGCTTTATCTTCTTCCTCGTTTTCCTCGTAGATCTCAACAATTGGTTCTGTAAATGCTTTGCTAACCAGTCGTTTGTCGAGCGTGAGCAAAAGCGACGGCAAAACCATAACATTGAAGAACATAGCAATCAGCAAAGTAGTCGAAATCAGGATTCCAAGCGCTTGGGTTCCACCAAATTCTGAAACAATAAATACGCTGAAGCCCAAGACAAGCACAATGCTGGTGTATATCATGCTGAACCCTGCTTCCTGAAGTGCATTGAGTGCCGACTGTTTTATCGAGCCATTTGTTGCTTTCAGCTCGTGGCGATACCTCGAAAGGTACTGAATGGCATTGTCAACGGAAATTCCCAGTGCAATACTGAAAACAATAATGGTTGAAGGCTTAATCGGTATTCCGCTAAAACCCATTATTGCCGCTGTAATAACCAACGGAATAATATTTGGCACCATCGATACCAGAATCATCCGGAACGAAACGAAGAGGAATGCCATCAATATCGAAATAAGAATAATTGCAATAACAACACTTTCCAGTAAGTTGCGAATCAGGAAATTGGTTCCTTTGGCATAAACGACACTGTTCCCGGTCACTTTTACATTGAATTTTGCTTTATCAAAGATTGAATCAACCTGTGGTAAAATATTGGCCATCAGTGAATCCATGTGGTTGGTGCTTACATCGCGCATTTGGAAACTGATGCGGGTAACTTGCTTGGTGCTGTCGATAAACGATTTGAGCAAGCTGTTTCCTGTATTTTCTTTCGCCGATCCCGAAGTATTTTGCGGAATGTAGCCAAAAATAAAATTCTTTTCCATCGAGCTTGGCAGCGAATATTTGCTCGAGTCGCCGTTAAAATAAGCTTGCCTGGCAAATTTGAAAACTTCGATCAACGAAAGTGGCTTCGAGAATTCAGGATGTTCGCCAACTACCTTCTGAAGTTTGTCCATTTTCTGTATAGTTGAATAAGTCAGGATGCCATTGCGCTTTTTCGTATCGACTGATATTTCGAATGGCATTACACCGCCAAAGTTGTGTTCGAAAAATTTCAAATCAAGTAAAGTCGGGTCGTCCGATCTGAAATCGTCAACTACTTTTCCCGAAGTTTTCATCATGCTCAACCCGATAAATCCTACAACTACCAGACCTCCGGCAATTCCATAAATTAAAGGCCGACGGTGGCTAATCAAATAGACAACTTTATCCAGCACAGCTCCAAAGAAATTGCTATCGAGATGTTTCAAATGTTTTGGGGTAGGAGCAGCAAACCAGCTGAACATGATTGGCAATAGCGTGATTGTCAGTATGTAAAGGATCATGATGTTGATCGACGTGATTACTCCGAATTCGCGAAGCATTTGGTTTGGAACCAAAATGAAAGCAGCGAATCCAAGTGCAGTTGCAGCATTGGTCATTAATGAGGCAAAGCCAATCCGGTGGATTACTTGTGATAGAGCTCTCATTTTGTTACCGTGACTGCGGTATTCCCAGTGGTATTTATTCAGGATATAAATGCAGTTCTCAATCACAATAATTACGATGAGCGACGGAATCACTCCTGTTAAAATGGTGATTTTGTAACCGAACAGCACCAAGGTTCCCATCACCCAAATGATGCTTGTTCCCACTACCAGAAGTGAGCTGAGTATAACACGCAACGATTTGAAAAACAAGAACATGATGAATGTAGCCACTACAATACTGATGATCACGAAAAGGAAAAGCTCGTGCTTCACTTTTTGCATGGTAATCGTTCGGATGTACGGCATTCCGGAACAATGAACTTCGGTTTTAAATTTCGCTTTATAAGCGTCAACAGCGTTGGTGATGCTGTTTGTGATAGCAATTCGGCTGATATCGTTCAGCTTTTTTTTGTCGAGGGTGACGGTCATGAGAGTTGCCTTGGTTTTTGGATTAAAAAGCAGTCCCTCGTAGAACTTCAACGCGAAAACTTTATTTTTAATGCTATCAACTTCAGCCTGTGTTGTTGGCGTTTTCGAAACCAACGGCACTATTTTGAACTGGTGAGTCTCTTCATTTTTAACCAGATTAATAGCTCGGGAAATATTCAAAACTTCCTGAACTCCCTCAATCTTTTTGATTTCGTTGGACAGATCGGTCCAGCCGTTAAACTGGTCGAGCTTAAACAAATCTGGATTAATGGTACCAATAACGATCACATTCCCGTCTTCGCCAAACATCTTTTTAAATTCCTGATATTCAACTCGTGTACTGTCTTTTTCAGGAAGTAAAGACGAATTCTCGTAAGAAAGCCTGACATTCTTTGCGTTATATGCCATGAAGCCTGTTAGCAGAGCGAGCAAGAGAACGAGAAGGGTACGGTGTTTAAGAATGAAGCGAGAGATATGTGTGAACATTATTTCTTTTAATTGTCTTGTGAATTTTTTCTTTAGTCGGGGACAAAAGTAGTGAATTCGACGTTAAATTGAATTGCAAAGCGATGTCTTTCACTGAATTTTATTAATTGGTAATCTCCACGTCTGCAAATTAAAAAGACACAGAACTTGCATTTCCGAAGGAATCAGTTTCCTCAATGAGTTCAGAATTTTTATCTTCGGCAAACCTAATAAACAAGTGCAGATGAAGAAGATTTTTATTTTTCTGGTAGTATTTTATAGTCAAATGGTTGCGTATGCCCAGCCAACAATAATTGCCCATCGCGGTTCGTCGTTTATGGCTCCCGAAAACACCATTGCCTCAGCAAATCTGGCCTGGGAACAGAATGCCGATGCTGTAGAATGTGATATTTACCTTACGAAAGACAACCGTATCGTTGTTATGCACGACGGAAACACCAAACGCACGACAGGCCAATCCTATAAGCTTGCTGAAACCAATTCGGATGTTTTGAGAGCCCTTGATGCAGGATCGTGGAAAGATGCGAAGTATAAAGGAGAGAAAATCCCGTTTTTGGAAGAACTTATTGCTACCGCACCAAAAGGGAAAAAGATTGTAATCGAAATTAAATGTGGTTCCGAAGTTTTTCCAACGTTAAAGCAAGTCGTAAACTCGAGCGGTAAGAAAAAGCAGTTGATTTTTATTGCTTTCGATTGGGAAACAATTGTGAAAGCTAAGAAATTATTTCCTAAAAATGCTTGCTACTGGCTAAGTAGTTCGGCGGCCGATGTTCAGGCTAAATTGCCCGAAGTTGCTAAAAACAAGTTAAATGGCGTTAATTTGAACAATAGAATTATTGATCAGGAAACCGTCAGGAAAGCAAAAGCCTTAAGACTGGAAGTTCTTTCGTGGACCATCGACGATCCGGAAGAGGCCAGACGTTTGGTTGATTTGGGGGTGTCAGCTATTACAACCAATAAGCCTGATCTTATGCGTAAAAGTTTTGAGTAGGAAACTACTTCTCTTCTATAACCATTTTTTTCATTCCGTCAGACTCAAAGATCTGGTATTCACCTTTGTCGTTGCTGTAGATGAAGAAAACTTCAATTCCATGGAGCTTTTTCAGGATTTCTTTGCTCTTTTCTATTCCAAGAACCATGAAAGCAGTGTCCCAGGCATCGGCAGTAACGGCATCGTCAGCAACAACTGTAGCGCTTAACATGGTATTTTTAGCCGGGTAACCGGTTTTGGGGTCAATTGTATGCCCGTATTTCACGCCGTTTTCGACAAAGAATTTCCGGTAATTTCCGGCGGTTGTCATCGACCGGTTTTTCAGTTCAACAATTGCTTGTATTTTCCCTCCCGGAATTATATTGTCGTCCGAAGGTCTGTCAATGCCAACATGCCATATCGTATTTTTCGCGTTGGTACCCTTGCATCGCACTTCACCGCCAATCTCGACCAAATAGTTTTTTATTCCCTTCTTTTCAAAAAACAGGGCAATTATATCGACCGAATATCCCTGGGCAACGCCATTTACGTCGAGGAACACTCCCGGGAGTTTCTTTACGATTTTTCGTCCTTCCAGCTTAACTTTATCCATGCCTACGTACTGAAGCAGGCTGTCGATGTATGCCCGGTCGTGTTTGGCAACAGGCGTGTTTCCAAAACCCCAGGCACGAACTACCGGCCCAACTGTAATGTCGAGCGCGCCGTCAGACAATGCATTCACCTCGACTGATTTTTTAAATACGTCGATAAACCAGTCGTCGGCTTCAACTGTTGGGTCGTTTGCGTTTATTTTCGACAGAATCGATGTTGAATCGTACATCGAGCAGGATTTGTCAAATGCTTTCAGAATGGAATCAATCGCTTCTGTATAATCTTCATTTTTAGAGTTTTCGTAACTAATATGATAGGATGTGCCTTGCGCGAATCCTTCTATTTTAAGGTATTCACTCTTTTTTTGCTGGCACGAAAATATGAATATCGAGCAAATAACTATTAATCCAATGAATTTCATTTGCTTACCGTTTTGATAATTTATTTAAAGTTGTTGTTGCAAGTTGGCTTTATTTTCTGACTTCTCAAAAGATTGCTAAATTTGAATAAAGTAAGCCTGTTTCCATGAGAGACCTTCATCCGCATATTGATTACCGGCGGATTTCAATTCTGTTGATCGTGATTATCCTGATGGCTGTAATTGGGTCGCTTACGATTGGCCGCGATATTTATGAATCGGGAGAGAAGAACCTGTATTCGTTTGCCATCGTTAATCTGTTCGGCTACTTGTTTGTTTTCTTCCTGATGCCAATGGAACTGGCATTTATCTTCTACTTGCGAACGGGTTACGACCCCGTCATGTTGAATTTGGTGGCAATTTCAACAGCTTTGGCATCGCAGGTTGTTGATTATCTTATTGGGTATTTCTTCAGTGCCCGGATTATCGACCGTTTTATAGGACGAAAGCGTTACGAAAAAGCCGAGGAAGAAATCAGGAAGTACGGGAACTGGACATTATTTTTCTCCAACCTGTTGCCACTTTCGTCACCCATTATTTCGCTGGCCGCCGGGATGCTCAAATACAGGGTAAAAGATGCGATTATGTATTCTTCGGTCGGTATGATTTGCCGGTATTTATTGCTGACCCTGTTGTTTCACGGCTAATTTTAGCGAATACCCAGTTTCTGAAGACCTTTTTGCAAGCCTTCCAACCGATAATTTTCATCTTCTTTTGGATGAGTGCAAACTTTTTCGATTCCTTCGAGTTTCGAGTTTACAATTTGCAGATATTGCCTGATGGTTAGCTCCATGCCTTCTTTCAAATTAAGGAATTGAAGCACTTTGTGGTCGAGTGCGTCGTTGTAGATTTGCTTCGATGGCTTGTCGTCGCATTGTGGCAGAATATCAGTACAAATTGATTCAGCATTGAGCTTTGTGCAGGGAGTGCAAATATCATCGGCTCCAATAACCAGCTTTAATGGTTTATCCGGATTGTCTATAATTTCAAGAGTGATCCCATGAACGTTATGTCCCAGCGGATGCGGTTCAGTGGGGCGATTGTGCCCGATGTTTCGAACAATGTCCAGGATGTGGTGAGGTCGAAGTTTTAGCATTTTCTCTTAAATAAATCTGACAATTAAAGTAAATAAAAAACTTCGGAAAATCTTCATTTCAGAAGGCTTTCCGAAGTT
>DAOPZV010000094.1:12869-14863 GCA_035353575.1 Prolixibacteraceae bacterium
TTAAAGTAAATAAAAAACTTCGGAAAATCTTCATTTCAGAAGGCTTTCCGAAGTTTGTATATCATGTATATTGAGCGGGTGACTCAAAGTCACCCGCTCAATAACCTTGTTTTACAGCAAATCAGCTTCGAGCAGCAATTCTTCCATGTCAACCTGAACATTCATGGCTTCGTTGCGGGCTTTTTCGGCAAAGTCCTCACCATCCGATGCATAAATAATCTGGCGCGAAGAATTCACCAGCAAACCACACATGTCGTTCATGCCATATTTGGCTACTTCTTCCAGGCTTCCACCCTGTGCGCCAACTCCCGGAACCAAAAGAAAGTGATCGGGAACCAGCTCGCGGATTTCTTCGAGTTTTTCGGCTTTGGTGGCGCCAACCACATACATCATGTTGTCGGTGGTTCCCCAGGTTTGCGAGGTTTTCAGCACCGATTCGAAGAGTTGATCGCCGGTTGCATCATTTTTCAGGTATTGAAAATCGGCAGCGCCCTTGTTTGATGTCAACGCAAGCAAAATCACCCAACGATCGAGGTAGGTCATGAATGGCTTCACCGAATCTTCGCCCATATATGGAGCAACGGTTACGGCATCAAAATCCATGTGATCGAAAAAGGCGTGTGCATACAAGTTCGAGGTATTGCCAATGTCGCCGCGTTTGGCGTCGGCAATGATGAATTGCTCCGGATATTTCTCGCGGATGTAATTCACTGTTTTTTCCAGGCTTATCCAACCGGCCACACCCTGACTTTCATAAAAAGCCAGATTGGGTTTGTAAGCCACACACAAATCCTGAGTAGCGTCAATAATCTCTTTATTGAAAGCGAAAATTGGGTCGCTGGTATCTTTCAGGTGTGCCGGAATTTTTAGGATGTCGGTATCGAGTCCAACGCATAAAAAGCTGCGTTTCTGCTTAATCTGTTCAAAAAGTTGTTCGCGGTTCATAATATTTTGTTTTAGTGAGGGCGTGACTTTAAGTCGAACCCTCACTAGGTGTTAAATTTCTGCTTCTTTCAGTCTTTCAGAGTTTTCTTCCACCATCAGTTTTTCGATGATTTCGTCGAGGTCGCCGTTGATTACAGCCTGAAGGTTATAAATCGTCAGGTTGATTCGGTGATCGGTGATACGTCCCTGTGGCCAGTTGTAAGTGCGGATTTTGGCCGAACGGTCACCGGTTGAAACCATGGTCTTCCGTTTCGAAGCAATGGCATCGATGTATTTCTGGTATTCCATGTTGTAAATACGGGTACGCAACTCAACCATCGCTTTGGCTAAGTTTTTCAACTGCGATTTTTCGTCCTGACAAGTTACTACGATTCCGGTTGGAATGTGGGTCAAACGAATGGCCGAGTAGGTTGTGTTTACCGACTGTCCGCCAGGTCCCGACGAACAGTAAGTGTCTTTGCGGATGTCGGCATCTCTCAGGTCAACGTCGAATTCTTCAGCTTCAGGCAACACGGCTACGGTAGCTGCCGAAGTGTGCACGCGGCCCTGTGTTTCGGTTTGGGGAACGCGCTGTACGCGGTGAACACCCGATTCGTATTTCAGGATACCATAAACGCCGTCACCCGAAACTTTGGCTACAATTTCCTTGAATCCGCCCGATGTTCCTTCGCTGGTATTGGTAACTTCCAATCTCCAACCTTTGCGCTCGCAGAATTTGCTGTACATGCGGAACAAGTCGCCGGCAAACAAACTGGCCTCGTCGCCACCGGTTCCGGCACGTATTTCGAGAATGGCATTTTTACCGTCTTCAGGGTCGGCGGGAACCAGCAACAGGCGGATGTCCTGTTCTTTCTTCGGAATCATGGCTTCGCTGTTGTCTATTTCTTCTTTGGCCATTTCGCGCAAATCAGGATCGGTTTCCGTTTCCAGCATTTCTTTGCCAGTTTCGATGTTTTCGATCAGCGCTTTATATTCTTTAAAAGCATTTACAAGCGATTCCAGACGTTTGTATTCCTGATTTAGCTTTACGTAGCGTTTCATGTCGCTCA
>DAOPZV010000095.1:0-14816 GCA_035353575.1 Prolixibacteraceae bacterium
CATTCGGGAAAGCAGCTTTTACGCGGCCAATCATGCCTTTGAACCCTTCGATTTCAGCTTCGATTCCTTTGCCACCGGCTTCAGGTCCTTCAATGCCCAAACAAAGCTGGAAATCTTCTTCATTGCCAATCAGAATGTCGGCCACCGAAGCAATTTCTGTAAAGTTGGCGTGTAATTCAGCTTCGCGGCCTTTCCAGAATGATGCACGATAATTCAGGTCGAATGCTATGCGGGTACCATATTTCCTGGCAGCGCGGGCTATTTCGAGACAGAATGTGCTGGTTTCAGGAGAAAGCGCACCAATCAAACCTGAAAGATGCACAATTTGAACGCCTTCCTGACCAAAAATGCGGTCGAGGTCAAAATCTTTCACATTCAATGTGCGGCCCACTTCGCCGGCGCGGTCGTTTTGTACGCGTGGTCCTCGGGTTCCAAAGCCACTATCAGCAATGTTGAACTGGTGACGATAGCCCCAGGGATCGCCCTGTGCCACTTCCGGTCCTTCATAATCCATTCCGCGGGCGCGCAGACTACTTTTTATGAATGCCGCAATCGGGCTGTCTTTCACGAAAGTGGTCAGTACTTTTACGGGCAGACCGAGCGAAGACGAAATGTTGGCCACATTGGTTTCTGCGCTGGTAGCCTGCATTTCGAACAGGTTGCTGGTATGTACCGGTTGTGCGTTTACCGGCGTAATGCGGACACCCATGCTGGTAGGAACCACCAGGGCATATTTACAGTTTTGTTTTAATTCGATGGTCATATTTTAGATTTTTAGATGTCAGAAATTTAATAGTTCCAAGTTTCAGGTTTCAAATTCCAAGTTAAAATCCCGCTTGGAACTTGAAATTTGGAATTTGAAACTCGTTTATACTCCTCCAAATGCGCTGTAGCCGCCGTCAACCGGGATAACTATACCGGTGATGAAGCTCGAAATATCCGAAAGCAAAAACAGCAGAGCACCGTTTAGGTCGGATGGATCGCCAAATTTACCCATGGGTGTGTTGTTTACAATCTTTTGGCCGCGAGGAGAGAAGCCTCCTGTTTTTTCGTCCAATACCAAAAAACGATTTTGGTTGGTGATGAAAAAGCCCGGAGCAATCGCATTCACGCGGATTCCCACTTTAGCCAAATGAACGGCAAGCCATTCAGTAAAATTATTGATAGATGCTTTTGCAGCAGAGTATGCAGGAATTTTAGTCAGTGGCTTGTACGAATTCATCGACGAGATGTTCAGGACAACACCTTTTTTATCCTTCAGCATATCAAGCGTGAATACCATTGTTGGCAAGAGTGTCCCCTTGAAATTCAGGGCAAAAACTTTGTCGAAACCGTCCATTTCCAGTCCGTAGAAAGTATCTTCCAGGTGGTCGATACTGTCGTCGTCCATTTGCTCCACTTTGGTGGTAGCTGTTGGGTGGTTTCCGCCTGCGCCGTTAATCAGGATTTCGATTGGCCCAAGCTTTTCGTTGATTTCGGCTTTGGCTTTTTGCAACGATTCTTTATCCAAAACGTTGGCAGCCACGCCAATAATTGTTGCACCCGATTCGGCAGCAACTTCAGCAGCTACTTTGTCGGCCACTTCCTTATTAATGTCGGCAATGGCAATTTTAACGCCAACCGAAGCAAGCGCTTTCACCATTTCAACACCCAAAACTCCTGCGCCGCCGGTGATGACGCATACTTTTCCGGTTAAATCTTCAAAATTAATTGGTTTCATTTTTATATAGTTTAGTTATCTGTAATAGTCCAGATTTTCTTTGGTAATAATATCAATTGAGGTGTAGTTTTCAGCTTTAACCTCTTTCTTCAAAACAAGATGATCGAATAAGGCAATTATCGCATTATAGCCCTGTTCTTCAGGTCTTTGGCAAATAAGAAAGTCGATTGTGCTTTTATTCAGAAAGCCAATATTTTCTTTAATAAGGTCGTGCCCAATTACCTTAATGCCAGTCATTCCCAGCTTTTCAAGAATTCGGGCCAGGTAATAAACCTGGGAATTTGTTACAAAAATGCCTTTGATATCAGGTGTGGTCTGCAATAAATCCGTTAATACTTTTTCGGCTCCTTCTTCAGTAGGGTCTGCAATCTCTTTAGTTATGAGGGTTCTGTGAACTTCATTTCTATTGAAATACTCATAAAACCCTTTTTCTCGCTGAACAAGGTGATTCATATTGTCGAGTTGCTTCGCAAAGTGAAGAATAAGGATAGTTGAGTCTTTCGGTGTTGAATAGTCAAGCAATTTAGCGGCCAAAGTTCCAGATTGAAAAGAATTTTGCCCGATATAGCTTAGCTGCTCGCATTCCTTAATGTTCGAGTCTATAAATACATATGGAATACTTCTCTCCTTCAGTTTTTCGATAAATTCTTTGGACTCACGCGAGAAAAATGGAGCCAGAACAACGCCATCAGGTTTACTTTCGATAATTAGTTCGGCTTCATTTTTAAACATTGCCGGATCGTTTTGCTTGAATTGGTAGATGGCAATTTGAACCCCATACTGGTGAATCTCGTCAAAAGCTTTTTTTACACCGGTAATAGGTTTGCTCCAGTACGATTCGGCTGAAACCGGCTCGGGCACGAGCAGGGCAAACGTGAATGTTTTCTTTGAAGCTAATGTACTTGCCAGCAAATTAGGCTGGTATCCCATTTCCTCAATAATCTTTAAAATTTTCGCGCGGGTAGCCTTGGCAACTTCTCCGCGGTTGTGAATTACACGGTCAACTGTTCCTATCGAAACATTTGCCTGTTGTGCAATATCTTTTATCCGGGTACGACTAATTGATTTGATAGCGCTTCAGTTTTAAGGTTGAAAGTTATAAGGACAGGAACAAATCTATTAAATTTTTAAATTCGTCGTGTCCGTACACGGCAAAAACTATTGTATAACATTTTTATTGAATTTTAGTTTTTTAATCTTGGAGAATTAAGATAATGTCTATACTTTCGTGTCCGTACACGGATTTTTGTTACGTTTTATGAATCAATAAATTAATACAATATGCAACTTGGAAAGTTTAGTTTAGGAATTGGAGATCGATTCTCTCATCAGGGGGTGGCTCAGCTTCGTGGTGTTTTAAAAGCCAACAGGGCTGGTTTGAATATCAGTCCGGTTTGGAACAAGTCGAATCGCGAACATATTTATGTACATTCTCATCCTGCCGATGTGCGTAAGGAAGCTGATGCAGCCGTTGCCGCCTTGGGCTACACCGGAAAATATTTTGTTGATGCCGACCACATCAACCTGAGTACAGTGGCTCCTTTTGTTGAAACAGCCGATTTCTTTACGCTCGATGTTGCTGCTTTTATTGGAAAAGAAAGCGCCGAAGCCGATGTGAAAGCGTTTGTGGCTTCGTGCTCAAAATATATAGGACAACTTAATATTCCCGGGATTGATCATCCGGTTGAAGTAACTGAGGATTTGCTGGTTAAAATTGCGGGTAAATTTCTGGCAGCAACGCAACAGGCTTCGGAAATTTACAATCTCCTGAAAGAGAAAAAGGGAGAAGGTAATTTTATTACCGAAGTTTCGATGGATGAAGTTGAAAGTCCGCAAACACCGGTTGATTTGTTTTTTATCCTGAAAATGCTCGCAGATAAAGGCGTTCCGGCACAGACTATTGCTCCGAAGTTTACAGGGCGATTTAATAAAGGGGTGGATTATGTGGGCAATGTTGACCAGTTTGCCAAAGAATTTGAGGAAGATGTTTTGGTTATTGACTATGCAGTCAAAGAATTTGGACTTCCAGAAGAACTGAAACTTAGTGTTCATTCAGGCAGCGATAAATTCACCATTTATCCAATAATGGCCGACATTATTAAGAAGTATGACAAAGGGTTGCACGTAAAGACTGCTGGTACAACCTGGCTCGAAGAAGTGATCGGTTTGGCTGTTGCCGGTGGCGAAGCACTGGAAGCCGCTAAAGCAATTTATGCTTCAGCTCTGGGGCGTAAAGAAGAATTGTGTGCTCCGTATGCCGACGTTATCGACATTGATGAAGCAAAACTTCCTTCAGCAGAAGAGGTTGCCGAATGGTCGGGTGAAAAGTTTGCCAACACCTTGCGCCATATTCCGGGACATCCGGATTATAACCCAAATTTCCGCCAGTTAATTCATGTTGGGTACAAAGTAGCTTCGGAAATGGGAACTACTTATACCGATTTGCTGAAAGAAAATGCTGAAATTGTTGGCATCTGCGTTGAAGAAAACATTTATGACAGGCATTTGAAACGCCTATTCAATCTATAGTTCGAAGTGAGCTAAAGTTCGGAGTGCCTAAAGTTATTTTGCCTCCGAACTTTAGGCACTTCTCATTCAAAAAGCAAACTTAAAATCAAAGAAATATGAAACCTTTCATGGACGAAAATTTTCTGTTGCAAACCGAAACGGCACAGAAACTTTATCACCAACATGCGGCTAAAATGCCCATATTCGACTACCATTGTCACATCAATCCTAAAGATATTGCCGACGATCGCCGGTTTAAAACAATTACAGAAATTTGGTTGTATGGCGATCATTACAAGTGGAGAGCTATGCGTACCAATGGCGTTGACGAACGTTTTTGCACAGGTGACGCCAGCGACTGGGAAAAGTTCGAAAAATGGGCAGAAACTGTTCCAAATACGCTGCGCAATCCATTGTTTCACTGGACTCACCTCGAATTGAAGAAATTCTTTGGAATCAACGAGGTTTTAGGCCCACATAATGCCCGCAAAATATACGACGCCTGCAACGAAAAACTGAATTCGCCTGAATACAGTTGCCGGGGAATTATTCGCATGGCCAATGTGCATACCATTTGTACCACCGACGATCCGGTTGATTCATTGGAATATCACCGTCAGATAAAAGAATCGGGTTTTGAAGTTGCTGTTTTACCGGCATGGAGACCCGATAAAGCGATGATGGTTGAAGATCCGAATTTTTTCAACGCCTATGTTGACCAATTGGGAGCCGTTTCCGACACCAAAATTTCTACTTTTTCCGATTTAATTGTGGCATTGGAAAAACGCCATCAGTTTTTCCATGACAATGGCTGCCGCTTGTCTGATCACGGTTTGGATACGGCTTTTGCCGAAGAATATACTCCAAAGGAAATTCGGGCAATTTTTACTAAAGTTCGCTCAGGAAACAAACTGACTGCCGAAGAAATCCTGAAATTTAAATCGTGTATGTTGTACGAGTTTGGAGTGATGGATCATTCACGAGGCTGGACTCAACAGCTGCATATGGGTGCACAACGAAATAACAATACCCGTTTGTTTAAGAAGCTTGGGCCCGATACCGGTTTTGATTCAATTGGAGACGTGCCCGTTGCTGCTCCACTGGCTAAATTGCTCGATCGACTTGATCAGGAGGATAAACTTTGCAAAACCATTTTATATAACCTGAATCCGCGCGACAATGAGTTGTACGCTACGATGCTGGGTAACTTTCAGGATGGGAGTGTTCCGGGAAAAATTCAATATGGCTCGGGCTGGTGGTTTCTCGATCAAAAAGACGGTATGGAAAAACAGATGAATGCCCTTTCTAACCTTGGGCTATTGAGCCGTTTCGTGGGTATGTTGACCGATTCAAGAAGTTTCCTGTCTTACACACGTCATGAATATTTCCGTCGTACGCTTTGCAACCTGCTTGGAAACGACATTGAGAATGGCGAAATTCCGTGTGACATGGAATTACTGGGTCAAATGGTTGAAAATATTAGTTTTTATAACGCTAAGAATTATTTCAATTTTTAAGAAAAGGTTGTTTATCCCGCCTTTTGGTACGAACAGAACTTGGTGAATTTGATAAAAATAGTAGATTTGCAATCGATTGCATAAAGAGCCTTCCCAAAATTCCCTCCAAAGGGAGGGGACTAAAAATGCTCTGAAAAGCATTTCGTTTTCAATAGTAAATTGTAAATCAATAAATAGTAAATAGAAGAAATGAAAGTAGTTACATTCGGAGAAATCATGTTGCGTTTGGCAACTCCTGGTTATTTACGTTTCAACCAAACTGATAGTTTAAATGCTACGTTTGGTGGTGGTGAGGCTAATGTGGCCGTATCACTTGCTAATTATGGCATTCCGGTCGATTTTGTGACCCGCTTGCCAAAAAACGATATTGCATTAAGCTGTGTGATGGATCTTCGCAAATACGGTGTTGGGGTTGATCAAATTGTGTATGGTGGCGAACGACTTGGCATTTATTTTCTTGAAACGGGAGCTGTTAGCCGCGGAAGTAAGGTGGTTTACGACCGAGCTCATTCTGCAATTGCTGAAATAAAATCAGGAATGATTGACTGGGACAAGGTGTTTGAAGGCGTTAACTGGTTTCATTGGACCGGAATTACACCAGCGATTTCGCAGGGTGCGGCCGATGTTTGTCTGGAAGCTATTCAGAAAGCCAACGAAAAAGGCATCACTGTTTCGTGCGACCTGAATTTCCGCAAAAATCTTTGGAAATATGGTAAAAAGGCTAGTGAAGTGATGCCAGCTTTGGTTGCCGGAACAGATGTTGTTTTGGGTAATGAAGAAGATGCTGAGATGGTTTTGGGCATTAAGCCTGAAGGAGTTAATGTAACTGGCGGACATGTTGAAGCTGCGGCTTATGAATCTGTTTCAAAGCAGATTATGGCTAAATTTACACGCTGCAAAAAAGTTATTACTACCTTACGTGGGTCAATCAATGCCAATCACAACAGCTGGTCGGGTGTACTTTGGGATGGAAAAACTTTGTTTGAAGCTCCAACTTACCAGATTACCGATATCGTTGACCGTGTTGGTGGCGGCGACTCGTTCATGGGTGGTTTGATTTATGGGTTGCTGACTTATACCAATGACGATCAGAAAGCATTGAATTTTGCAGTAGCAGCATCGTGCCTGAAACATACAATTTATGGCGATTATAATCAGGTAACCGTTGATGAGGTTGAAAAGCTGATGGGCGGCGACGCATCAGGTCGCGTTGCGAGATAGTAATTTGGAAATTGGTTATTGACGGTTGGGTATTGGATCTTTTGAAAATATTCAATGATGAATAACCAATATCCAATAACCAAATAAATACAAATAAGGTTCCTGGCACAACTTGAAACTTGGAACCTGAAATTTTAAACTTTCAGAAATGGCAAGATTTACAAGAATAGAGGTAGCATTAAAAATGAAAGAAACCGGCATGGTTCCGGTATTTTACCATAAAGACGCCAATGTGTGCAAACAAGTTGTAAAAGCATGTTACGATGGTGGCGTTCGAGTCTTTGAATTTACCAACCGTGGCGATTTTGCGCACGAAGTATTTGCCGAAGTGTCGAAATGGGCAGTAAAAGAAGCTCCTGAAATGATTTTAGGTGTAGGTTCGGTGATCGACAGTGCAACCGCAGCATTTTACATTCAGTTGGGAGCAAATTTTATTGTAGCTCCATTGATTGATGAGCAAACAGCTCTCTTTTGCAACCGCCGCAAAATAGCCTGGAGCCCGGGCTGCGGTTCGGTTACCGAAATTAACCGCGCTCACGAATTGGGAGCTGAAGTTGTAAAAGTATTCCCCGGCTCGTCGGTTGGTGGACCCGATTTTGTATCAGGAGTGAAAGGTCCGATGCCATGGGCCAGCATTATGCCAACAGGTGGTGTTTCGCCTGACGAAGCAAACCTTAAAGGTTGGTTCAAAGCAGGTGTTCATTGCGTTGGTATGGGTTCGCAACTATTTCCGAAAGATGTGATTGAATCGGGAAATTACGCCGTCATTACCGAAAAGTGTGCAACGGCGCTTGAAATAATTCAAAAATTAAGATCGTAAAATAAAACTAAACACTAAATCTAAATTATGCAGACAGCCAATAGCATCACAAAGATGACTAATTATAGGTGGACAATAGTTGTTCTTCTGTTTGTTGCTACAACTATCAACTACCTCGATCGTCAGGTATTGTCATTAACATGGGACGAGTTTATAAAGCCCGAGTTTCACTGGAACGAAGATCACTATGGTACCATCACTTCAATATTTTCCTTTGTTTATGCCTTCTCTATGTTGTTTGCCGGCCGATTTGTTGACTGGCTTGGAACAAGAAAAGGATACCTGTGGGCGATTGGAGTTTGGTCGGTTGGTGCCTGTTTACATGCACTTTGCGGCGTCGTAACCGAGCATTGGGTTGGTTTGCACTCAGCCGCCGAACTGGCTCAGGCTACTGCTGATGTTACTGTGGTTATTTCAACGATAAGCATGTATGCCTTTATCGTTGCGCGAATTGTTTTGGCGATTGGTGAGGCAGGTAACTTTCCGGCAGCAATTAAAGTTACTGCTGAATATTTTCCTAAAAAAGACAGGGCGTATGCTACAAGTATTTTTAATGCTGGAGCATCAGTTGGCGCATTAATTGCCCCACTGTCAATACCTTTTCTTGCAGCTGCATTGGGATGGGAAGCATCGTTTATAATTATTGGTGCATTAGGTTTTCTTTGGATGGGATTTTGGGTATTTATGTATAAAAAGCCTGATCAAAATCCTCATGTAAATAATGCAGAATTAAATTATATCCTGTCAGACAGGGAATCGCAGGACGAAGATGAAAAACTCGCATCGGCTGTTCAGGAAAAGAAAATCTCTATGTGGGATTGTTTCAAATACAAACAGACCTGGTCGTTCGCATTTGGCAAGTTTATGACCGATGGAGTTTGGTGGTTCTTCTTGTTTTGGACTCCGTCTTATCTGAGTACTCAATTTGGTATTAAAACATCTGCCGGGTTAGGTGTAGCTCTTATTTTTACCTTGTATGCCATTGCTACACTTTCGATTTATGGAGGAAAACTACCTTCAATTATTATCAGAAAGACGGGTATGAATCCTTATGCCGCTCGCATGAAAGCTATGTTGATATTTGCGTTTATTCCGCTTTTGGTATTAACTGCTCAGCCATTGGGAACTATTTCGCCCTGGTTGCCGGTTATCATGATCGGGTTGGGTTGTGCTGCTCATCAGTCCTGGTCAGCAAATATTTTCTCGACTGTTGGAGACATGTTCCCGAAACATGCCATTGCAACCATTACAGGAATTGGTGGTATGGCTGGCGGTCTGGGCTCTATGATTCTGCAAAAATCGGCAGGAAAACTATTTGTTTATGCCGGCGAAACCAAAATGACATTCCTCGGATTTGAAGGGAAACCAGCTGGATATTTCATAGTTTTCTGTTTTTGTGCAATCGCTTATCTGATTGGTTGGGTTGTTATGAAATCGTTGGTGCCAAAATATAAACCGATTACTGATTTGTAGTAATTTACGAGTATAATTGATGAAGTATAGCAGGTCCTTGGGCCTGCTTTTTTGTTTTTTTAACAGATGCTCTGACAACATTCTCGATGTTTTTCCTGTTTATAAAGTACTGTTAATTGGAAAAAACTGATGAGGATTTTATTTGTATTCATAGCATTATTTCTTGTTTTTTCTCAGGTGGCGAGTGCTCATACAACTAGAGAAAATGAATTGGCTATGGTTAATTTTGACAATCAGAATCAAGAGTCATCAGAAAATGACACAACAGATAATGAAGACGAAGAAATCGTATTTATATCTGCAAATTGTTCTCCGGCGCTTTCTGCTATTGAGCCGGAAGAGGCAATTTATCTACATATAAACCATTTAAAATCTCATTTCTTTTTTTCGCTCTGGCGCCCTCCGCGTTATTAGGTTTTTGAATTAGCATTTTTTATTTATATAAACCTCGGGTTTATGCTTTTATAAATTCAAAAACAATAACTATGAACTTATTAGATCATTTTGACCATCCGGATAGAAAACAACAAAAGGAACACTTTGGCCATTTATTGCAGATAGCTTTAGCCGACGGGAAAGTTGAAAAATCGGAACTTGAATTTTTGTACCAGTCTGGCAAAAAAATGGGATTGACCAAAGAAGAAATCGATTATTTGATTGAGGACAGTAAAAAATCGGCATTTATTCCGCCCTACGAATTATCGAAACGGTTCGAACAACTGTACGATATCATTAAAATGGTTTACGCTGATGGCCAGGTAAACAGCAACGAAATGAGGTTGGCAACCGGCTTAGCCATCAAGCTTGGATTTGATGAGGTAGAAATTCCTTTCTTGCTGACATTGCTGATTAACGGTGTCAAGAATAAGGAAGACGAAGAAGATTTACTTTCGATGTATAAAAAGAAGAGATTGGTGAAATAACATCCTGTAATAATTTAGTGAGCGGGTGACTTCGAGTCACCCGCTCACTTTTTTAATGGCTTTTTCTTTGTATTTAAGCCTTTTGGGCAAGTTCTTTTACTTTTGCCCAGACTCCGTTATCAACAGGAATGCCCATTTCGAGGTTTTCTTTTCTTGTTTTCAGCGACTGTTCGCCTGGGTAATAAATCTCATTTACATCCTCTGCCTTTTGCGAAAGCTTTATCTGTTGAATCGTCTCCTGAATGGCATTTTCTACAAACGCCACGGAGTTGAACTTTAGCGGGTCAATTGCAATAAAAATCTGGCAGCAACTACCGCAGCTTCCCAAACCCGCTTTATCAATTTTTGCAGTGGTTAATCCTCCGGAAAGCAATGCAGAAAAGAGGTCGAGCATCACGGCAAATCCTGAGCCTTTCCAGTAGCCGGTAGGCAAAATGCGACGGGTTTGCTCAATTTCTCCAGGATTATTGGTTAATGTTCCACTTTGGTCAAACCCGCCCGGATAGGGGAGTTGTTCGCCTTTTAGCCGTGTTACCTGAAGTTTTCCATACGAATATTGCGACATGGCCATATCGAGCACCAAATGTCCTTCTTTTCGTGGAACGGCCATGATGAACGGATTATTCCCGATGGCCTCCGATTTTCCTCCCCAAACCGGCATGCACGATTCGGTGTTGGTCCAGCAAATGGCAGCAAATCCTTTATCGGCAGCTTGCCAGCCATAAGCTCCACCGCGCATCCAATGCGTCGTGTTGTTCAGGCTAACCATCCCCAAACCATGAATAGAAGCAAGTTCAGTGGCACGATTCATGGCAAACCGGGCATTTAAAATTCCAGGGCCCAGTTTACCATTGTAAATTTCAATGTTGCCAATGCTTTTTTCGAGTAAAGGCTCGGCATGAACATCGACCCAACCTTTCCGGATATAATCGACAAATCGTTCCACCCGATTTAATCCATGCGAATAAACTCCGTCGCAACTCGATTCGGTATGAATTTGCGCGCAGATATCGGCTTTTTCTTCTGGCATTCCAGTATTCAAAAAAGCCTGTTTGATGGTCGATTTCATCAGGTCGAATGGAATTCGTGTCATGTTGTTCAGAGTTGTTGGTTGTTCAGTAAAATTAAGTCAATGCGGCAAATAAAAACGCACCCCTTGAATTTTCGCCTGTCTTACCCCGGCCCTAAAGGGAGCCAGGAGAAAAACCGGACTGTTTCCTTCAGGGCATAGGGTAAAAGCAGTCTGGTTTTTCGAAGGAGTAATCGTAAAATTAATAAGTTTGGCTTACCAGCTTCGTTTCTGTTTCCTGAATTATGGCCTTTTTTATCAATATACCAAGTCGTTTAATGCCTTCTTCAATCATTTCTTCTGAAGCGTTGGAATAATTCAGGCGCATATTCTGGTAACCATCGTTGGTGGTGTAGAACGATCGGCCGGGTACAAAAACTACTTTTTCCTGAATAGCTTCCTGAACCAACTTGTCCGAATTCAGAAAAGAGGGAATTGAAGCCCAAATGAACATTCCGCCTTCAGGATCGGTGTAACTTATTTCTTCGGGAAAATGTTGCTGAATAGCTTTTATCATGCAGTCTTTCTGTGTTTTATAAGCCTGCCGAACTTTGACAAGATGTCCATTTGGATCGTTGTCATACAAAAAGCGGTAAATCAACCGCTGAACCATGTTGTTGGTGTGCAAATCGGCGGCCTGTTTGATGCGGAGCAAGTGCGGCATCAGTTCTTTCGGAGCACAAACCCAGCCTGCGCGAATGCCGGGCGATACCATTTTTGAGAACGACCCACACCAAATGGTTTGCGCCGGATTAAGTGCATAAACGGGTGGGAGGGACTCTCCTTCGAAGCGAATTTCGTTGTACGGATCGTCCTCGATGAACATGATTCCGTACCAGTCGAGCAAAATGGCCAGATCTTCACGCGTTTGGTGCGAATAGGAAATGCCGGTCGGATTCTGAAAATTGGGTATTCCGTACAAAATTCGCGTTCCGGTTTTCAAGACTACATTTTCGAGTTCGTTCAAATCGATTCCTGAGTTGGTTAACCGGATTTGATGAAACTCGGGCCGGTAAGCCGAAAAGGCCTGAATGGCTCCCAGGTACGATGGTTTTTCCATCATCAGCGGTTCGCCGGGATTAATAAAAAGTTTGGCGGTCATATCCAGTGCTTGCTGCGATCCGTTGGTAATCAGGATGTTTTCAGGAGTGATTTGCATGGCATACTTGGCGTTGTACCAATCGCAAATCCATTGGCGCAACGGATAATAGCCCTGGCTTTCTGCATACTGTAAAGTGGCTTTTCCGTCGGTTGCCATAATTTTTTCAAAGGCTTCCTTCATTTGCTCTACAGGGAAATACGTTGGGTTTGGCAAACCACCGGCAAACGAGATGAATTCGGGTTTGTCGCATACCGACAGGATTTCGCGAACGAACGATTTGGGGATGTTTTTACAACTTTTCGAGATCAGGCTTTCGTAATTTGTGTCCATAATATTTAGTTTTTGGGTTGAAATGAGTTCAAACAAAAAAGCCTTCCTCTAAATACATAGAGAAAGGCTTTCGATGAATCAGGGCAATGCTTCCTCTATGTGAACTCGTCCACAAGAATAAACGCTACCGCCACTAGAATAAAATTCATCATACCGAACTGATTGAAATAAAAAAGCCACTCCCCTTTGGAGGGAATGGCTTCAGAAATTAGTTTATATTTTTTGATTTATGCCATATCCCTCCTGCGTGATGCCACGAATGCGGCCACGATAGCGACTAGAATATGGATAAATTGCTTTTTCATACTTCTGCAAAGGAAAAATATTTTGTTTTACTTAAAACTCTCGGTTCGGCACTTCTTCCCCGAGTTTAGAATTTGGTCACATTCGGATGTTACTTCAGTTTTCGCTGAGGAACGCCTTCCCAGGTCATTTTTACTGGTTGAATGGTACCGTCGGCATTGAAGTATATGCGGTCGACACAAACCACGCGGTGATCACGGCCTTTGTTTGGAATAGGGCGGCGATGATAGAAAATGTACCATTCGTCGGTCCCCGGAACATTCACTACTGAATGATGGCCTGCCCCTGTTGCAATGGCTGGGTCTGATTGCAGAATGGTATCCAGTTTTTTGAATGGTCCGAATGGCGAATCGGCAATTCCGTAGGCTACTTTGTACGAATCATTCGTCCAGCCACCTTCCGACCACATCATGTAATATTTTCCGTTTCGGATAAACATGAGTGGCCCTTCGACATAACCTTCAGGAGTGATTTCTTTGACCATGCTTCCATCGGGGTAAGGTACTAAGCCTGTGAAATCGTTCTTGAGTTTTGCAATGTTGCAATGCCCCCAGCCGCCGTAAATAATGTAATACTGGCCGTCTTTATCGTGAAAAACAAACTGGTCGATGGGTTGTGCTTTATTATAAAACTCCTGAATGAGAGGTTTGCCGAGGTAATCTTTGTAGGGGCCTTCTGGTTTTGAAGCCACTCCAATGCCAATACCTCCAATTTTGTTTTCCTCTGCTTTATAGCCCTGACGGAATGGCGCCTGAATATCGTTGGCCGAAAAGAACAGGAAATATTGCTTATCTTTTTTTACAATCGCAGGCGCCCACATTGCTCTTTTAGCCCATTTAACGGCTGACGTATCGATAACGTGTGAGTATTTTTTCCAGGTAACGAGGTCTTCCGACGAAATGGCATCGAGAAAAACCTGTTCTTCGTATTTGGCCGAGTAAGTGGGGAAAACCCAGAATTTATTATCGAAAATGGCACCTTCAGGATCGGCATACCAACCTTCCATGATTGGATTTCCGGAGGTTTTTACTTGTTTTTGAGCATCGCAGTTTATACCTGCCCATGTAAAAAGGAGAATCAGAATAAAAAAATGTGTAATACGCATCTGTGTTTAGTTTTTTAGGAAAGGCAAATATATAAAAGCGATGCCAAACATGCACCAATAACCGGCCCTACAATGGGGACCCACGAATAGGCCCAATCGCTGTCGCGCTTTTGATGGATAGGTAAAATGAAATGCATAAGACGGGGACCGAAATCGCGGGCCGGATTAATCGCATAACCGGTTGGACCGCCGAGCGAAAGCCCAAGTCCTAACACCACCAGTGCAACAGGTAAAGCATTAAGCGAACCAAGTCCGACTTCAGGAGTAGCCATGTAAAGAACTGCCAGAATAAGTACAAAAGTTGCGATGGTCTCAGTCAGCACATTGTGAAAATAACTCCGGATGTTAGGTGCAGTGCAGAAAACTGCCAGTTTCAGGTCGGCATCGTCGGTTGCCTTGAAATGTAAATGATAGGCCAGCCATACCGCTAATGCACCAGCCATTGCTCCAAGTATTTGTGCCAAAATGTAGGGCATGACCATTTCGATAGGAAATTTATGAGCCAGGGAAAGTGCAATTGTTACTGCCGGATTTAAGTGGGCACCACTGTATGGGGCAGCAATTAATACTCCGGCAAATACGCCAATGGCCCAGCCAAATGAGATGACAATCCAGCCACTGTTGTTTCCCTTGGTTTGTTTGAGAATAACATTTGCAACAACACCTCCGCCAAATACGATGATGATGGCCGTTCCGATGAGTTCAGCAAGAAAAGCGCTCATAGT
>DAOPZV010000096.1:0-10048 GCA_035353575.1 Prolixibacteraceae bacterium
AAATCCTCCGGATTAAGTTTAAGCTGTAAGCCGCGCTGGCCGGCACTGATGTAAATTTGATCGAACAACTGACAAGTTTCGTGAATGAAGATGGGATATGGCTTTTTCATGCCCAGCGGTGAACAACCTCCCCGAATGTAGCCGGTGAGTCCGAGCAATTCCTTCTGGTGAACCATGGCGCAGTTTTTATTTCCGGAGACTTTGGCCGCTTTTTTTAAATCGACTTCGGCATTTCCGGGAATGACGCAAACAAAGACCCCGGTTTTATCGCCCCGGAGCACCAGCGTTTTAAAAATCTGTTCCACATCCTGACCAATCTTTTTGGCAAGCGTGATTGCACTCAGGTCGTTTTCATCTACTTCGTACTCGGTTAAATCGTACGATATTCCTTTGGCATCGAGCAAGCGGGCCGCGTTAGTCTTTTTCATGATGAAGACATTGTTGCCACAAAGGCGCGAAGACGCAAAGAAGTAATTTCTCGTGCCTTTGCGCCTTTGTGATTATTTTTTCGGGATTAAAATACCGGAGCGTCGTCAAGCCCAATAATAGCCGATGTTGCAAATGATTCACCCGGATTCAGATTTATCGGATAATCGAAGGCATTGGTCGCTTCAATACAAACAAAAGTTTCGTAACCATCATCGGGTAAATCGCCAATATTGGCGCAGGTTTCCGCACCCGGATTCCATACGGTGGTAACTTTACTTCCGGCTTTGTCCACTTTTATGCGACGGCGGAATGCGCTGTCATCGATAATTACCGCACTCTCTGTATTCAGGTAATGGCGGGTCAACGCATCTGCAATTTCCAGTTTTTCTTCTTCCTGAACGCCGTTTTCGCCAGTGAGCTGATTGTAATAAGTAATGCCCTTCAAACCTTCAATCGAAATGCCATCGAAGGCAGACACATTATAGTAGGTATGCAGTGCGCAAGTATAACTAAATGGTTCACCTGATGTATTGGTGACTTTTAGCGTTTCAGTAAGTTTCTTTCCAACAACAATCGTTAGTTCGGCATAAAAGTCGTGAGGCCAGTAGGCTTTTGTTTCTTCCGAAGATTTCAGGCATAAAGTTACCACTGTCTCAGACGAAGCATTGGTTGAAGTAGAAACAACATCCCAATACACCAAACGGGCAAACCCATGCTGAGGCTTTTCAGAGTCAGTCTTGTGCGGTCCAAACCAGGGAAAACAAACCGGAATGCCTCCACGAATTGGTTTTCCAACTTCGAAATTGCTTTCGGGACTCATCCAAAGAAAATGCATACTGCCAGCAGGCCTGAAACTGGTGACATGGCCACCATAAAGGCAAATGTCCGCCTCGGCATATTTATTGGCCACTGTAATGTAAACCAAATCGCCATCGAGTTCGGCAAAACCAACTTCACCCTCAATGCTAAATTTATCGTCTAGTTCTTCAATATCAATCATTTCGACTTTTGATTTATTCGTTACTGTTGATGATTTTTGTTCACTTCCAAAGTTCTGGATAGATGTGCAAAGTAACAAACCTTTTCGGGAGTTAAAAATCACATTTTTTATTACTTTTAATTTACTAAAACGGATTAAAATGTCTGAAATATCCAATCATAAAAAGGAAAGAACTGAAAAACTACTAGACCTTTTCCTTAAGGTTATTCGCGAAGAATTAACTGCACAAACAGCGTTTAATTATGAGGATGTTATAAAAAATACTGAACCGGCTGATGTTATCGCAGTAGTTGATGAATTGGTAAAAATGCAGGTTGCAATTCCTGAATTGAAGAAAGGAATAAACAAGACATTGAATCTTTTAAGCAAGACGTTGCAGAATTTTCCTTATACACCGCCTGCCCGGGGTAGCTTTTTCGATTGGTTGATCCGCAATAACGAGCAAATTGACCTGCGACTGAAAGCCATTCGCCCACTGCTGAAGGAGCTGAATCAGAACCCGGAAGACACCGATGTGCGCAGCGAACTAAAAAATAGATTAGCTGATTTACAGAAAATTGACATGCATTACCAGATCAAGGAAAATGTTTTCTTTCCGCTTGTAGAAAGCGTTTTGCCCGGCTACCGTTGTTTGCAGGTGATGTGGTCGTTTCACGACGATATCCGCCGAAACCTGAAAGAAATGATTCATCTGCTCGAAGTCCAAATCGTGGATTTGCCGCGATTCAACCGACTTTCAGGAGATTTATTTTTCAACATTTACGCCATCAAATTCAGGGAAGAACGCATTCTGTTCCCGGTAATTTCGGCCATTGTGAGCGAAGAAAAACTGAACTCACTTCTTCCTGAAAGCTTTGAAATAGGTTTTCCTTTCGTTCAGCCAGAACTTTCAGGAGAAAAAACTTCAGTAACAGTCAGTGAAATTTCAGGAGAAGTTGATTTAAAAACCGGAAGCATAACTCCGGAACAAATCCGGCTTATTTTTAACCATTTGCCGGTTGACATTACTTATGTTGACGAAAACAACAAAGTGAAGTTTTTCTCAACTCCTGAAAAGCGCATTTTCAGACGAACCAATTCCATCATTGGACGCGACGTGAAGAATTGTCATCCGCACGAAAGCGTTCATGTGGTAGAACAAATCGTTGAAGCCTTCAGAAATGGGGAAAAAGACCGGGCAAGCTTCTGGATTCGGATGAAAGGTGAAATGATATTGATTCAATACTTTGCCGTTCGCGACGAGAACGGAAGATACAAAGGTGTGGTTGAGGTTACCCAGGAGATAAGCGAAATACAAACACTGGAGGGAGAAAGAAGATTGCTCGAATGGGAAAAATAAAAAAAACAGCACAATTTTCAGTTGAAAATTAAACCTATCTTTTTTTTTCGAGTCAACACTTATTCAAGTGAATACAATCACTCAATTCACTTACATTTGTAGCGTAAACCAACTATGCACCGTAAAAAAAAGCGCATGAAATACCCAAAGCTAATGGCTATTGCGATAGCTGTCCCCATTTTATTTTCCTGCCAGTCAAAAAAACAAACACTTCCACAAAAAGAAAAAGTAGCTATTGTGGTTGATGTACTGGTTACCGGAAACGAAGACGTAACAAGTAGTCTGGAGGTTAACGGAACTGTTCTTTCAAACGAAATGGTTGAACTTCGCCCCGAATCCAGCGGCCGACTGATCTACTTAAACATTCCCGACGGCGCCAAGGTGAAACAGGGAACCGTTTTGGCCCGTGTAAACGACGCCGAATTGCAGGCTCAACTCGAACAACAAAAGTCGCAACTCGACTTGGCTCAAAAAACCGAAAAACGACTGGCAAATTTGTTAAAAGTCAACGGAGTAAACCAGGCCGACTACGATGCTGCGGTAAACCAACTAGCAACTGTTCAGGCCAATATAAAAGTTACGACTGCATTAATTGACAAAACGGTCATCAAAGCACCTTTCAATGGCGAGTTGGGAATACGGGAAGTAAGTCCGGGTGCCTATGTCACACCAAGCACGTTGATCGGTACACTTCAGCAAACCGACAAAGTCAAAATCGATTTTACCATCCCTGAAACATACTCTGATGTTGTAAAAAAAGGAGATAAAATAAGAATACAAACAAACGAAAAAGCAGAGTCTTTTGAAGCCACGATCAGCGCCATCGATCCGCAAATAAATTCCACGACCAGGAGTGTAAAAGCCAGGGCCTTACTTTCGAGCGGGCTTCTGTCTCCAGGAGGTTTCGTTAAAGTTATGATTGACCAAAAACGGCAGGGAATCCGGGTACCAAGCAATGCGATTATTCCTGATGCTTTATCGAGCCAAATTGTAGTAGTGCATAAAAATAAGGCAGTCTTCACAAGTGTTGAAACCGGAACCCGGGATGCGAGGTTTGTGGAAATTACCAAAGGATTGAATCAAGGCGACAGTGTAATAATCAGCGGGATGCTGTTTGTTCGTCCGAACTCGCCGGTGAAAGTAAAAAATGCAAAGAAATTAAGCGAAATATAGTTGTTGCCATTCTGTCGAACAAAATTGAATTTTTATCGTGAACATATCTGAACTTTCATTAAAACGACCGGTACTGGCAACAGTAATGAGTTTATTCCTTATCCTTTTCGGGGTAATCGGATTCAACTTTCTGGGAGTACGCGAATATCCGGCTATCGACCCTCCCCTGATCACTGTGAGCACCTCTTATGCCGGCGCCAATGCCGACGTTATCGAAAGCCAAATTACCGAACCACTCGAAAAATCGATCAATGGAATTCCGGGAATCCGAACCATAACATCTTCGAGTTCGGTGGGGAGTAGTAATATTTCGGTTGAATTTACCCTTGGAAGTAATCTGGAAGCAGCAGCCAACGACGTGCGCGACAAAGTAAGCCAGGCAACGCGAAACCTGCCTCAGGATATCGACGCTCCTCCTGTTGTAACCAAAGCCGACGCCAACAGCGACTTTATCATCATGATGGCGATCCAGAGCCCAAGCAAAGGTTTGCTCGAGCTAAGCGACTATGCCGAAAATGTACTTCAGAATAAATTTCAAACCATTCCTGAAGTTAGCGGTGTAAACATCATCGGGCAAAAGCGCCCGGCCATGCGCATCTGGATTGATCCTGACAAACTGAACGCCTATAATATTGCATTCAACGACATTACAACTGTTCTGAACAAGGAAAACGTTGAAGTACCTTCAGGAAAAGTATATGGCGACAAAACAGAATTGACCATCCGCGCGATGGGACGTTTGGTGACAGAAAAAGATTTCAGCGACCTCATTATACGGGAAGACGACCAGGGAATAGTGCGACTTGGCGACGTTGCCCAGGTTGAGTTGGGCCCTGAAAACTACGAACGAAGCTGGCTGCTGAATGGAGTAAATGCGGTAGGACTTTCGATTACGCCACAGCCTGGTGCAAACTACATAAATATATCCGACGAGTTTAACCGCCGCCTGGAAGAAATTAAAAAGTCGCAGAAAAACGACATTCAGTTCACCGTTTTGATCGACAACACACGAAACGTTCGCCGGTCGCTCAACGAGGTAAAAGAAACGCTTTTAATTGCCTTCCTCCTGGTTATCCTGGTTATTTTCTTCTTCTTCCGCAACTGGCTGATTGCCATCCGCCCGCTGATTGACATACCGATCTCGCTGATTGCGACATTCTTTGTGATGTATCTCGCGGGGTTCTCGATAAACATTTTATCGCTGCTCGGAATTATCCTGGCGACCGGCTTGGTGGTTGACGACGGCATTGTGGTGACAGAGAACATTTTCCGAAAGTTTGAAGGCGGCATGCCAATTCGGAGGGCAGCATTAGAAGGGAGTAAAGAAATTTTCTTCGCGGTAATTTCAACATCACTCACGCTCGCCATTGTATTCCTCCCGGTTTTGTTTCTTACAGGTTTCGTCGGAAGTTTGTTCCGCGAGTTTGCAGTTGTAGTAGGTAGCGCAGTGCTGATTTCAGCGTTTGTTTCACTCACAATCACTCCGGTACTGAATGTGATACTGAGCAAACCAAATGCCCAGCATGGAAAGTTCTACGTGGCTACCGAACCGTTTTTCAGCGGAATGGAAAATGGCTATAAAAAGATTTTAACCTATTTCGTGCGTTCGCGCTGGATTGCCTGGGTTATTGTTGTTGCATGTCTTTTCGTGATTTTCTTTATCGGAACTCGCTTGCAAAGCGAGCTTGCACCAATCGAAGACAAAGGAAATATTCGTTTCCAGATAACCGGTCCTGAAGGAGCGAGTTACGGCTACATGACAAAAGCCGGTGCCGATTTTACAAATTACCTCATCGATTCAATTCCTGAAGGAAGCTATTCGTTTATGGCTTTACCTGGATTTGGAGGAAGTGGCGGGCTGAATTCGGGTTCAGGTCGTGTTGGGCTGATTCCGTCAGACGAACGTCACCGCACCCAAAGTGAAATTGCGAAGGAGTTGGCTAAAAAAGTTACGAAATACAACAACCTCCGTATTTTCCCGGTTGAAGAACAAACTATTTCGGTTGGATTGGGGTCGCGTGGTGCGTTGCCTGTTCAGTTTGTTGTTCAGAACCAGGATTTTAACAAGTTAAAAGAAGTGATTCCTAAATTTCTGGAGGAAGCACGAAATGACAAAACATTTCAGAACGTTGACGTCAACCTGAAATTCAACAAGCCTGAAGTGGATATCATCATCAACCGCATTAAAGCGCGCGAACTCGGGTTAACGGTATCTGATATTGCGGGTGTTATCCAAAGTGCGTTTAGCGGAAGAAGATTGGCTTACTTCATAATGAACGGCCGTCAGTACCAGGTTATTAGTCAGGTTGGGCTGAAAGATCGCCAGCAACCGGTTGACATCAGCAAGCTCTATGTGCGAAACAGCGCCGGGAACAACGTTGCTCTGTCTGAAGTGCTCGATATTACCGACAACGCCAACCCGCCAACCATTTACCATTTCAACCGGTACAAATCGGCGACGTTCCAGGCTTCGCTGGCCGATGGGCACACCATTGGCGACGGCGTTGATGCCATGCAAAAAATTGCCGACAAGCTACTCGACGAAAGTTACCAGACTTCACTCAGTGGCCCGTCCCGGGATTATGCAGAAAGCTCATCGAACACAGCCTTTGCCTTTATGCTGGCACTGCTGCTCATTTATTTGGTTTTAGCCGCACAGTTCGAGAGTTTCAAAGATCCGTTCATCATCATGATTACCGTGCCACTGGCTATTGCCGGTGCCGTTTTAAGCCTCTGGATCTTTGGGCATACACTGAATATTTTCTCAGAAATTGGTATGATTACCCTAATTGGGCTGGTAACCAAAAACGGGATTCTGATTGTTGAATTTGCCAACCAGAAACGCAGCCATGGGCTCGATAAATTTCATGCGGTTATTGATGCTGCAACTCAACGATTGCGCCCAATTTTAATGACAAGTTTGGCCACTTCGCTTGGCGCGTTGCCGATTGCATTGAGTTTGGGAGCAGCGGCAACAAGCCGTATCCCGTTAGGAATCGTTATTGTTGGTGGAATTGCATTTTCTTTAATTCTAACCCTTTTTGTTATTCCGGCGATTTACACTTTTGTTTCGGGGAAACACGTTAGCCAGGAAGAAATTGATAATCAGTTTAAATGATTCGACGATGAAAAAAGTACTCCTTTACATAGCGCTTTTTCTTCCGCTTCTCGGAATAGCTCAACCTTCGATAACGTTGAAAAGTGCGATTGATACGACGCTCAAAAATAATTTCGACATACAAATTGCTGCCAATAACCTCGAAATAAGCAAATCCAATAATAAATTCGGAGTTGCAGGGGGGCTGCCTTCTCTCAGTCTTAATGTAAGCGATAATCAGTCTTATATCGACGTAAACCAGAAGCTGAATACCGGCGTTGAAATAAAAAAACCGGAAGCTACAAGCAACTCGCTGTCTTCAGGTATTTCTGCCGGAATGACATTGTTCAACGGTTTCAAAGTATGGGCTACAAAAAAGAGACTTGGTTCGCTTCAGCAACAAAGCGAATTACAGCTGAACAACCAGATTCAGAATAGCATAGCCAATGTAATGGCCAAGTATTACGACATCGTCAGGCAACAGGAATACCTGAAGATTATGAAGACTTCGCTTGATGTGTCGCAAAAGAAACTCGACATCATTACTGAAAAACGTAATGTTGGGATGGCTAATGATGCCGATTACCTTCAAGCACAAATCGACGTAAATACAGCCAAACAAAGCCTGCAAAGCCAACAGGCCGTTGTGGAACAGGTAAAGACTGACTTGCTTCAGTTGATGAGCAAAAAACAGTTTTATATGTATGAGGTTACCGACACAATTCTGACCGACAATTCAATTCAATTGGCTGATGTCACAACTTATCTTAGCCAAAATCCGCAATATCTTGCTACTGAAGAACAGGTAAAGATTAACGAGCAGGCAGTGAAAGAAGTTAGTGCTTTGCGCTACCCAACATTGAAATTAACAGGTGGATACAATGTGACCCGTTCGCAAAACTCGGCTGGATTGTATTTGCTTAATCAGAGTTATGGCCCGACAGTTGGCGTAACAATGGCAGTTCCGCTCTACAATGGCAACGCTTACAAAGTGCAAAAAGATGTCGCCCAAATTAATGTTGACAATGCCAGATTGCAGCAGGAAAGCTTGTTAAACACGTTAACTTCAGGAGCCGTAAAAACGTACCAGTCGTATAGTTCGGCACTTAAACAACTCGACTCTCAGAAAAATACAATTGAGTTGTCGGGCAAACTTATTAATGTGATTTTACAACGGTTTCAGGTCAATCAGGCCACTATACTCGATGTAAAAGCAGCTCAGGCAAGTTTCGAAAACACAGGTTATCAGCTGATAAACCTGAGTTATGCGGCTAAAATAGCTGAGATCGAATTAAAGCGCTTGATGTATAAATTAGGGAATTAAGCGATGAGAAAATTTGAAGATTTGGAGATGTGAAAATGTCATCTTCAAATCCTCAAATTTCCACATTTTCAAATCTAGTAAAGTTCGTTAAACTTAGCTTTTACGATTTCCTTCACTTCCTGCATATCGATTTTACGTCCAAGTTCACGCTCAATCGAAGTTACGCCATAAGTAATAAATCCACACGGGTTGATGTAATTAAAATAGCGCATATCGGTATTCACATTTAGGGCAAAGCCGTGCATCGTGACGCCGCGGCTCACGCGAACGCCAATGGCACATATTTTACGGGCTTTCGCCGGAATTTCGGAGTCGAGCCAAACACCGGTTGCGCCGTCTTTAAGTGCGCCGGCCAATCCATATTCAGCAATGGTTTGAATAATGGCCTGCTCCATTTTAAAAATGTAGTCTTTTACCCCGATTTTGTAGTTCTCCAAATCAACGATGGGATAGCCAACCAGCTGTCCGGGACCATGATAAGTGATGTCGCCGCCCCGGTTTATTTTGTAGTAAACGGCGTCAATCTTTTTCATGAATTCGGCGTTGATCAAAAGATTATGCTCATCGCCACTTCTGCCAAGTGTATAAACATGCGGATGCTCAACCAACAAGAAACGGCTGATTTCGCTCGGTCTCTTATTTTCAAGTTTATCATCAACAACTTGTTTGTGAATGCTTTCCTGGTAGTCCCAGCATTCTTTATAGTCTTTTAAACCTAAATCCTCGTAATTAAACTCTGCCATTATACTCTTTATTTGTATTCATGAATGGTCAAGTCAGTCCTTCATTAGTTCAATCCTTCTGTACTTAAACTCCGGCATGAAGCTCAGCTCTGTAGGACGAACGCACCAACGGACTGCTTTCGACGAAAGAAAAACCCTTTTCGAGCCCGATTGTTCGGTAGCGGTCAAATTGCTCTGGTGAGATGTATTCTTTTACCTGAATGTGATTCAATGTTGGCGCGAGGTACTGCCCAATGGTCATCACTTTACACCCAACTGAACGAAGATCGTCCATCACCTGCAAAACTTCAGCTTCAGTCTCGCCAAGCCCTAACATAATTCCTGATTTGGCAACAACTCCAGAGTCAGCAATTGCCTTTATCACGGCTAAACTTGTGCGATACCTTGCGGCACTCCTGATTTGAGGAGTTAGCCGTTCAACCGTTTCCATATTGTGCGAAATCACCTCGGGAGCGGCATCAATAACTAGCTGAATCAGTTCAGATTTTCCCTGAAAATCGGGAATCAGTACTTCAATCTTCGTTTCTGGATTGAGCTTTTTCACTTCCCTGATTGTTTCTGCCCAAAAACCAGCGCCCAAATCGGGCAAATCGTCGCGGTCAACCGAGGTTATAACCGCATGCTTCAGCTGCATAATTTTCACCGAATCAGCAATTCGCCGCGGTTCTTCAGAATCAGGAGAAAGTGGCTTTCCGGTAGTCACTCCGCAAAACTTGCAGTTGCGGGTACAAATGTCGCCCAAAATCATGAACGTGGCTGTTCCACGATTCCAGCACTCTCCAATATTCGGGCAGTTGCCACTTGCACAAATGGTGTGCAGCTTGTGCTCTGTTACAAGATTCTTCACTTTCGAATAGCTTTCGCCTTTGGGCAACTGCATTTTCATCCATCGCGGGAGCCGTTCTCTTCCTTTTATTTCCGAACTCATCCAGGTAAAATTTGC
>DAOPZV010000096.1:10148-14696 GCA_035353575.1 Prolixibacteraceae bacterium
TGGCCGTTCTTGCCAGTCAGTATTACCAAAACAAAGATTTTGGAAAGGCTGCTGAACTCTATGAGCAATTGTATTCGAGCACCAAAGCCGAAGGCTATTTCAATATGTATTTTGATTGTTTGCTAGGAATTCACGATTACGAAAAGGCTGAGAAGGCAATAAAAAAAGGGCTTCGCGGTAACTCGTCTGACGCCTACTGGTACATACAGTGGGGTTTCCTGAAAAAAACAATGGGACAGGTTGACGAAGCCGGGAAACTATACGACAAAGCCATTGCGTCGGCCTCTAACCCGGTAGAGTTGCCTGGCCTGGCAAACCAGTTTTTGAACCGACGTGAGTACGATTTTGCTGAAAAAGTATTCCTGAAAGCCAGAACAGTTCAGGGGTCGGGAACATACAACTACGAACTTGCCCGTGTTTATTACTACATGCGCAACTACGACCGCATGCTGAACGAATACCTCGACTGGCTGAAAATAAACGAGGCCAATGTTGAAATGGTGAAAAGTAATCTGCTTTCGGTTTTGGCGATGGACAACGACGGTGAAATAATTAAACAACTGAAAACCTGCGTACTCAAACGAATCCAGCAGGAACCAAATATGATTATTTTCAATCGGTTGCTGATCTGGCTCTTCATTCAGGAACGTAATTTTGTTGCCGCCACACGGCAGGCGATAGCACTCGACAAACGTACAGGAAACGAAGACGCCAGCATTCTGGATTTGGCCAACGTATCGGCTTCGAATAAATATTACGACGAAGCGGCAAAAGCTTACGATTACATTACCTCGAAACCTAAACTTTCGGAATTCTACTACCTCGCCATCATGCAGCGTATGCGGATGAACTACCAAAGATATGTTGACGAAGAAATGATGAACGTTGCAAAAGCGAAAGAAATCCAGGCGATGTTTGTTAAAACCCTCCAGGCTGTTGGAATGACTCCTGAATCGACCGATCTGATTATCGACAATGCGCATCTGCTGGCATTCTACCTCAACCAACCAACCGACGCCATTAAGCTTTTGAACGACGGACTGACCATGAAAGGAATTACTCAACCGGTAACGCTCGCACTGAAGGCGGAACTGGCCGATTGTTACGTTTATTCGGGCGATTTGTGGGAAGCAGTGATTATTTATTCGCAGGTTATTGAAACCAACAAAAGCACGCCAATAAGTGACGAAGTAAAACTCAGGAAAGCCAAACTGGGATATTACATGGGTAATTTTAAATGGGCAAAAGCACAACTCGATGTTTTGCGGGCAAGCACCTCCAAACTGATTGCCAACGACGCGATGGAACTCTCGCTTTTCATCAACGAAAACATGGAATCCGACAGCGTTACCGCACCTTTAAAAATGTTCGCCCGTGCCGATCTGCAGATTTTCCGTAACAATTACGACGGTGCAATCGCCGTGCTCGACTCGATAACCACATCATATTCAGACAATTCGTTAGCCGACGACGTTTATTTCAGGAAAGCAACGGTTTTACAGAACCAGGGCAAATACGAAGATGCTGCTAAATTTTACGACCAGGTTATTAAAAATTACAGCTGGGACATATTGGCCGACAATGCCTTATATCAGCTGGCATTACTCTATGAAAACAGACTAAACCGGAAAGCTGATGCAAAAGAGTTGTTCAAAAAAATGATGACCGATTACCCCGGAAGTGTTTATGTGGTTGACTCGCGAACGGAATACCGCAAACTGGAAGGAACCGAACCCAAAACCGAAACACCAGTTATTGATGAGAAAAAATAGCGGGATTAGAAATACTGAACTGAAAGGGGCTTTAGCCCCACAAAGCAAACGACTAAACTCAAAATGAGAAACATTTCGAAAGCATACATTTATGCGCTTTTGTCTGTCTTTCTGTGGTCAACGGTTGCAACAGCCTTTAAGCTTGGGCTCAAAGTTTTGTCACCTGTTTACCTGATTCTGCTGGCATCTGTTGTTTCACTTTTCGTGTTCTTCTTTATAATCCTCGCGCAAGGTCGTATTCGGGAGTTGTTCACGGTTACAGCATCGGGGTTGGCAAAATCAGCAATGCTCGGTCTGCTCAATCCGTTCGGCTATTACCTCATTTTATTTCAGGCGTACAACTTGCTCCCGGCCCAGGTAGCGCAACCATTGAACATGATTTGGCCGGTAACATTGGCATTGCTCTCGGCGCCGCTTTTGAAGCAGAAAATTACATTCCGAAACATTGTTGCCATTTTGGTCAGCTTCGTGGGAGTGATTTTCATCTCGTCGCAGGGAAGTTTGTCGGGCATTGCCAACACAAATATCACCGGAGCCGCGTTGGCTGTTGGCAGCAGCGTCATCTGGGCTCTTTTCTGGGTATTGAGCGTTATTGACAAACGCGAAGAAATCTTCAAACTATTCTGGAATTTTGCATTTGGTGTAATATACCTGCTATTGGTTGCGCTTGTTTTTACCGATTTTAGCTTGCCTGACATTAAAGGATTACCAGCCGCCATTTACATCGGTTTTTTCGAACTCGGATTTACCTATATTTTGTGGATGAAGGCGATGCAACTGAGCGAAAACAATGCAAAAACGGGCAATCTTATTTTCCTCTCGCCGTTTCTGTCGCTGGTTTTCATTCATTTCATTTTAGGCGAAACAATTTATTACACTACTTTCATCGGTCTGGCGTTTATTATCTCCGGAATCTGGTACCAGCAGAAAAAATAGGTTGTCGTTGTGGTCAAGTTGTAATGGTTTCCAAAAGCTTGATTTAACCATTTAACCCAACAACAATGACAACGACGAAAACATTCTTTTCATCAATTTTCAAATTCATTACATCTTAAAATTTCCACATTCTCAAATCTTCAAATCTTTTACCTTTGAACATCGAAACAAAACAGGATGGAGAAAAAACCTATTAAAATACTTGGCATCGACCCCGGAACTCACGTTATGGGATACGGATTGATCGAAATTGTGGATAATAAACCCCGTATTTTGCAGATTGGTGTAATAAAAACCACTGGCTTTCCGGATCATTACCAAAAGTTAAGGCATATTTTCGACCGCTCCAACGCGCTGATTAAAGAGCTTCATCCCGACGAACTTGCCATTGAGTCGCCTTTTTACGGGAAAGACATACAAGCGATGCTGAAACTCGGGCGTGCCCAGGGAATCGTTATGGGGCTGGCCTTAAGCGCCGGCATTCCAATTTTTGAATACGCCCCGCTAAAAGTAAAACAATCGATTACCGGAATGGGCCGCGCCGCCAAAGAACAGGTTGCTTTTTTCCTGAAAAACATGTTCAAACTAACTGAACTCCCCAAGGAACTCGACGCCACCGATGCTGTTGCCGTAGCAGTTTGTCATTATTTGCAGATGCGAACTCCCGTTGTTAAAAACGGAGCAAAAAGCTGGAGCGATTTTATTAAGAAAAACCCGGATCGGGTGAAGAAGTGAAAAAGTCAGAAGCCGGAAGTCAGAAGAACGAGAATCAATGAGTTGCTTGCGGATAGTGCGCTCCCTGAGCGCGAAGCAGTCGAAGGGAGCATATCGAATGGAGATTGGCTCGGGGCAAAAAAAATCCCGGCACAGCGGGATTCTATCAAATTACAATTGAATTTCTTTAGCAATTGCGGCTGTAATTTCAGCCATTTCTTCTTTCGACAATGAAAGTTTTTTTGAAAAGTTCAGCAAATCGGCTTCCGATTGCATTGGAACCAAATGAATGTGTGCATGTGGCACCTCCAGGCCAAGCACCATAACACCAACCTTTTTACAAGGAATTGCTTTCTGTAAGCCAAGGGCCACTTTTTTTGCAAACAGTTGCAGTCCGGCATAAGTTTCGTCGTCCAGATCGAACAGGTAATCAACTTCTTTTTTCGGAATCACTAAAGTATGTCCTTTCGCTACCGGAAAGATGTCGAGAAAGGCAAAGAAATTTTCATCTTCGGCAACTTTCCATGCAGGAATCTCTCCATTAACAATCCGTGTAAATAAGCTTGCCATTTTTTTGCTGTTTAGAGTGAAATATCTACAATTTCAAACTGCATTCTGCCCGAAGGAACCTGTATTTCAACAACATCACCGAGTTTTTTACCCATAAGTCCCTTGGCTATCGGAGTTTGAGCCGAAATTTTTCCTTCCCTTAGATTAGCCTCATGTTCCGAAACAATGGTGTATTGCATTGTTGCGTCGTTGGTTTTATTCCGGATGGTAACTTTACTCAAAATCTGCACACATGATGTATCGATTTTTGATTCATCGATTACACGGGCAGAAGCAATTTTTTCGCCAAGAATAGCAATTTTTGCTTCGAGCATACCCTGAGCATCTTTTGCTGCATCGTATTCGGCATTTTCCGAGATATCGCCCTTTTCAATGGCTTCACCAATCTGTTTCGAAATGGCTGGTCGCTCAATCTTGGTTAGCCGTTCGTACTCTTCTTTCATTTTCTTAAGGCCTTCTTCTGTAATGTAAGTAACCTTTCCCATGATTTTTTCCTTTTTATAAAACTATATTAAAAACAAAAAAGAATTCCGGCCATCGCGGAACTCTTTCGTTG
>DAOPZV010000097.1:0-11229 GCA_035353575.1 Prolixibacteraceae bacterium
GTTCCGGTATATTCAGCAAATTGTTTGTTAAATTCTGTTTCTTTTGGTCCGTTGTACGACCAAACTCCGCTGTTCAAAACCTCCAAAAGTGCCTTCTCTTCTTTTTCGTCCCACACCGGCCACTTTGGCCAAGGATTCGCTTTGGTGTCACGAGCTGGTGAACCGCCTAAAATTGCCAATTTAGTCATAATCGTAAGTTGTTAATTGTTATTGATTTAGATTAATATCATGCTAATTAGAACTTGAGTTGAATAGTTCTTTCAGGCTAACTGTTTTATTTTTAATCAGTGGTTTGGCCCAGAAAGTAATGCTCAGCAGATAGGACAAAGTGAGGAATACGAACGACATACCGACCCGGAGGCCAAAGGCATCACCCAAAACACCAACGATAAGCGGGACAACTGCGCCACCCAGGATTCCCGAACACAAAATTCCGGAGAAAGCGCCGTGGTTGCTGCTCACAGAGTTGAGCGCCAATGAGAATACAATGGACCACATTACCGATGCACAAAATCCAACGGCAATAAACGAAACGTAGGCAGTTTGCCCGCTTGAAGTTGTGAGTGCGGTCGCCAGAGCAATCATGGCACCTATCACGAAAACACGTAAAACAATCTTGCTATCGAATAATTTCAGCAAGCCTAGTCCGAGGAAACAACCTACGGTAAGCAGTCCCCAAAACCATGAAGTAGCAGTAGCTCCTTCAACAGCCGCATTCATTCCGTGATAGTCTTCCAGAAATTTGGAAATCCAGCTTGCAACACCTTGTTCGGTGCCTACATAAGCAAAAATTCCGAAGAAAAATAAAACAACATATTTGTTTTTGAATAACTCTTTGATGGTCGAAAAGTTCCCTACTTTCTCATCTTCGTTCAAATCAACCTTCGGAAATTTTACTACCAAAATAACAAGTACCATCGCTACCGAAATGATTGCAAAAATCCAGTAAATAGAAACCCATTTCAGGTTTTCAGGAACAAGACCATTCAGGCTAGAAAGCAAAAAGTTCGAAGTATTTCCGGCACTCAGATTGGTAACCAGATAGGAATACAAAAGCGGACTTAAATACGAGGCACCGCCAAAAAACAACTGTGCCAGTACAGATGTAAATGCAAAATGTTCTTCGCCACCGGCAACACGAAGAAGAGGATTAATGGCCACCTGAAGAATCGACATTCCCAAGCCGATCATAAACAGGGAAATCAAATACACCGGGAAAAGTGGAACAAATGAAAATAAGAAAGCGCCAATAGTAGATAAAATAAAGGCAGCAGTGAGTACTTTTTTCTCTTTGTACTTCTCGGTTAGCATACCCGCCGGAATCGACATTACTCCATAAGCGATGAAGAACGAAAAATTCAGTAATCCGGCCATTCCTTTGCTGACACTAAACCCTTTAATAACTTCAGGAACCAGTGGCCCGATAATGTTGGTTAAAAACGAGATCACGAAAAATATAAACATGATCAACAGTACAATTCCATAATTTCTTTGCATAGCAAAATCGATTTAGCAACTATTCAAATTTTTTAGCAATTCTTGAAAATAAGTGAGGCTGCACCCAGGCAACCGGCCATATTACCCAGTGTTGCACCTACAACATCAGTATTTACTGCACAATCGGGCATGGCGTAACTGAAAGCTGATTTTTTAATCATATCGATGTAAAACTGGCCAGCTTCTGAAATTCCACCGCCAATAACTACCTTCTGCGGAGCAAACGTATTGATGAAACCGGCAATGCCATGTCCCAAATAATCGGTGTGTTCTTCCATACATTTAACAGCGGCATCCTCTCCTTCTTTAAATTTCTGAACAAGATAAAATCCGTCCAGCTCATTTTCGCTTTTTCCGGTTGCTTCGGCATATTGGCGAATCAATGCCCCGGTTGAAGCATACGCCTCCAAACATCCGCGGCCACCGCAATTGCATGCAATTCCTTTATGATCGATGGTTACATGGCCCATCTCGGTACCACGATTTTTATAACCACCATACAATTTACCTTCGGCAATAATCGCCCCGCCAATGCCGGTTCCAACAGTCAGGAAAATAACATCAGAGCAATCTTTGGCAGCACCAAAAACAGCTTCACCCAAACCCATCACATTGGCATCGTTATCAATTAAAACAGGCAGTTTAAAAATCGAAGAATATATTTCTGAAAGATGAACATCAATCCAGTTATCCAGGTTGTCGGCGCCACCGTGCACAATGCCATCGCAGCAAACGCCGGGCGAGCCAATTCCAATTCCGGCAACAGGCAACTGCTTTTCAGAAGCAAATTGAAGTGTCATTTCAATTGCTTTACGCATCGTTTCCAAAATGTCGTCGCGTTTGGCTGTTGACCCGATCGAGAGTTTGTTGTTGTATAAAACTTCGCCTGAACCGGCTACTAATGCGAACTTGATAAATGTTCCGCCCAAATCAATGCCTACAGCATGCTTTTTTGAATCCATAGTCAATTATTTTAAAGTTATTTTATCCACATTCCAGCCGCGTACTTCAACCACTGGTTTTGTGCCTTTGAAATCGCTCAGGTAAAACTTTGCATCATATTCGCGCTGTTCGCCCGGCAACAAAGTCACATAATTGTCGTTCCAGTACACTGGCAAAACGGGCTGCGCCGTTTGTGGATCAATAATATCCATAAAACTGAAGAAAGCGATTGACTCAGACGGATTTTTTATCACTAATTTAACTTTGCCAAACTGGCTGTCTTTGCTGTATTCGTAGTGGATATTGAGCTTCACTTTTGGTAGCTGATCAAGAGCCGAATAGTCGGCAAATTCTTTGGTTGGTGTGTAATATGCCCAGGGCAGTTTTTTTGAGCCTTCGTAATCGAGCACATCTTGTTTGGTCGATAACCAATAAATGTTGTTATCAACTTCTTTGTTCTGATGGTTATAAACTCTCAGGTCGAGAAAATACACGGGAGTCAAGTTCTTCACCTCCGGTATTTTATAAATCAATTTTGAAATATTCGAAGCGATATCACCTTTCCATTGATCAGCGAAAATCTCTTTTGAATGAATGTCAAAGATCCGGATCTTGACTGTCAGATTTTTTGCAGTTTCCAGGTCTTCATTGGCCAGGTATATGTCGTTAAATCCATAGCGATAAATGGCATGGAGCGGATTGCAGGCTTTTTTTACGCCGTAAAAAGATCCGTTTGGCTCCAGATAAGTATCGTACAATTGCCAGATCAGTTTTGGCCAGGCCGAATTCAACTGCCATTGCACCAAACCGGTACTTTTGGGTTTGTGAGCGATAAAAGCTTCAAACTGCGGACGCATAATTTCGTAGTTGTTAACTTGCGCCTTGAACGAAAATTCTTCTATATCCGACGATTTTCCATAGCGAGAATCGATGGCGTTGATGTCACGGTCGAGCGTTGTGAACTCATTTCTGCCGGTATGGTATTCCCAATATGTTTTGTCAATTGGCCAAAGCGCTTTTTCAGGCATCATTTTCCGAAGTGAAGAAAGTGGTGCAATGGCAGCTCCCGGACAAGTTTCGGTATTGAACCCATAAGCGCCTCCGAGTTGAGTATCGGTGAACCAGTACATGGGTGGAGTCCACGCGTACGGACCAAGCATTTTCATTCCGGTGGGACCGCTTATTTCGCTAAATATCGGTACTTCGGCCACAATTTTGTTGTTTTCGGTACCCGCGCCACCAGCTGAAGTAGAGTATGAGCGCGACGGATCGTATTTCTTAAATATATCGACGTATTTCAGTTCCAAATCAGGGTGCGGCAATTTATCGCTGCCAAGCATCCATACATATATACTCGGATGGTTACGCAACCACAGCAGCTGATCTTTCCAGCACGACGCCAAAAAATTAATGTCTTCAGGAGTAACAGCGCCACCGTATTTCTGGTGAGTTGGCTTGAAAAGATATTCCTCCCACTCCCAAATACAGTTCCAGCCAATCATTACCAATATACCGTACTCATCGCAAAGTTCGTACAGGTTTTCATCTTTACCCCAAAAACCTTCGCAACGGATGCTGTTGAGCCCCATGTGGCGGATATAACGCATTTGCGATTCAACCGATTTACGGGTGTCACGAAGAAAAATGTCGTCGGCCCAGCCTCCGCCTTTAAGCAAAATAAATTTGCCGTTAATCTCAAAGGTTCGGTTTTTATCGGCATTCAAATAACTTGTTATTTCCCTTATTCCGTATTTCTTTTCAACCCGGTCAACAACCTTGTTTTTTACAACAAACTCTGTTTTCAACTTGTATAAATTGGCCTTCCCCATTCCGTTTGGCCACCACAGGTTTACATTTTTAACCGCAAGTTGCTTATAATCTTCAGGATTAAAAACGCAATGCAAAGTATCATTGGCCGGCACTGTCACAGCCTTTTCAACCTCGCCAAGTTCAAAATTAATTTTTACAACTCCAGCCACCGCTTTATCGGTTCTGTTAATCAACTCGGTTTGTAAATAAAGCTTTGCATCTTTTTTGGTAATGGTGTCAACCTTCGAATATACAAACGGACTGAAGATTTTTACGCCGTCATTTATTTCAAGGAAAACTTCCCTGAATATGCCCATACTGCGGTCGGTAGGCAGCGGATTCCAATCGCAAAAACCGAGTGTATATTCGCCATTTGCAAATGGAACCACTTTCAGCGCAACGGTATTTTCACCATCCTGCACAAATTGATTTACATTGAATGTGAACATCCGATAAGTGCCCGCAAAAAAGTCCATTCCTGAAACTTTTTTTCCGTTTATCCACAAATCGGCACGATAGCAAATGCCGTTAAACCGAAGTGATATATTTTGTTTCAGCTCATTTTTTGTTAGACGAAAGGTTGTTCTGAACCACCACGGCTGGTTAAATTTGAATCTTACCGTGTCAACTTTCTGCATGTTAATCCCGAAAGTAGGATCTTCAATAACTTTGTTCAGAGCCAGCGAGCCTAAAACAGTTCCCGGAACTTCGGCTTTGAACCAGTTCCCGGTATCAAATCCATTCAACGAAATAGAGCCTCCGTCAACTCCTTTCAGCTGGTTATTCTGTTGCATTTTCCAGCCCGAGTTTAACGACACTATTTTGGAATCATAACTTCCGGCGCTTTTCGCCTGCCCAAAAGAAAACACCGATTGAAGCAGAGCTGCCAAAAACAAAATTTGAAAATTGATTTTAAACATATTTAGTAGGTGAATAGGTTATAAATACTTCGAACTAAATCGAATCCGATTAATACAAAGAAAATTTATAGATAAAACAAAAACTTCCAGTATTTTATTCAGTTTAGAACATATTTTAACAAGCAAAACCAATTTTATTTTAGATTTCAATCAATTGGGTTAAGATTCTTTGTTAAATAACAAGTCAATATTAGACGATATAGAACCCAAAACCTCACCAATTGAACGAATTGGTGAGGTTTTGACAGCTAAGCGCGAAATCTTATTCCGATTTTACTGAGATTGAATATTCTCCGGAAGAAAGTGAAGTTTCAAACATTCCTTCATGCCTGGCGGCGTTTACAACTTCCAGTTTTTGCGAGTTTTTTGTTAGTTCAACCACCTGATTTTTATTCATTTTTATTATAAAATCGGCCGTAGTTCCGGCAGGTACTGTTACCTGGTATTTTATTTCGCCGGAAGCGCTCTTTTCCCATGCAGATTTGGCATATCCAAACGGAGTTTTATACGATGTTTTAACGTATGATAAGCCATTTGGCGCTTGCGGGCTAACAGTGAATTTTTTGAAACCCGCCGCATCCGAATCGGGACGAATGCCGCCAAGCCAGCGATAAAACCATTCTGAAACGCTGCCAAACATCGGGTGACAATTGGAATACGTGTTATCACTTTCTTTCCAGGTTTCCCATATTGTAGTCGCGCCTTTGCCAACCATAAAACCCCATCCGGGAAAAGCAGTGCTACTAACAATGTCAAACACCTGATCGGCCATTCCTCCGGAAGACATGGCTTCCAATATGAACTTCGTTCCAAAAATTCCGGTTGTGAAATGTCCGTTTACACCTTTTTTAACTGCTAATTTCAACGAATCAATTGCCGCACTTTTTTCGGTTTCAGGAATAACTCCGGAGTAAAGTAAAGCAGCATATAAAGTTTGCCTGTTCACTTTATCAATGTCTTTCGGTGTGTTTTTCCAGAAGGTTTGGTAAAGTTTTTCCTTGATATCCGATTCGAGCCTGGCAAATTTTAGTTCATTGGCTTTGTCGCTCCGAAGTGCTGCGAACTTTTTCATTACGCCTGCCGCCTGCAAATAATGGCAGGTTCCGGTAACCTGAACCGGTACAGGAATCATCGACTCGTGATCGCCAAGACCTTTTTTAACAATCAAATCAGGAGTTAACCGGGCGGCTTTTTCCATCCATTTCAAATCGAGCGAATACAATTCCCGAACAATGGCCGTGTCGCCATAATACTGCAAAAGCTTATCCTGAAGAAACAAAAATGCCGATTCCCAACTAATTCCGCAGTACTTCAAACCAACATAAGGCGCTGTATCTACAAAAACCGAATCGTTGAGCGCATCAACCCAATCGTAAACAGCTTTTCTGTAAAAATCGTGCATATCGAAATTGTTGATGTACGCATCGGCAACGGCATTTATATCTCCACCATAGCCAAAACGTTCGCGGGCAGGGCAATCCGACTCAACGCTCACCAGATTGGATTTAAATGTGCGCACACACATTTTTTGAATCGCATTTAGCAAATCCGAAGAACATTCAAACTGGTTGCATTCTTCAACAGCTGTATTTAAGGCCAATCCTTTGATGTCGCTTACATTGGGCAGGTATTTCAATCCTTCGATTTCCATATACCTGAATGTGTGAAAAGTAAACTCCGGCGAATACCATACCTCATTGTTTTTCCCAAACACATAAGTATCTGTTTGCCATGCAATATCGGGAGCACCGGGACCTCCCTGCCCTTTTCGCTTAATTTGTCCGCAAACGGTTGTCATAGGGTTCAGGCTTTTATTTTCGTACATGCGTTCACCAAACCGAAATGTAACCGTATCGCCGGTATTTCCCTTTATCCTGATTTTGTAAATCCCTGCAAAGTTGGTTCCCATGTCAACCAAATATTTTCCTTTTTCAGGACTGGTAATTGTAACCGGATCGAGCTGGGCCGTGATTTTAACCGGCTGAAAAAAGCGAGCCTGAAGTTTTCCTGCCGGACCTGTCACCACACAAGCCTTGCTCCATTGCGCATCATTAAATCCCGGAAGGTTCCACGATTCCGGTTCCCGGCGGGCATCGTACCATTCACCAAGGTAAACGCTGTTTTTCAGAATTGGGCCTTGGGCGAAATTCCATGATTCGTCGGACACTAGTTCAGAAGTTTTTCCATCAGTATATTCAATTTTAAGACTGGCAATAAACGCTGGAAGCCCTATTGTACAAGCATTGTGTAAATTCAGGTATCCCCACATTTTCAATGGCAACGGATTGTAAAAACCATTTCCCAGCGAAACACCCAAACAGTTTGTTCCACCTTGCAACAACTTCGTCAAATCATATTCAGAGTAATATATTCGCTTGCCAAAATCGGTCCACGCCGGGTCAAGATAAACATCGCCAACCCGCTGTCCGTTAATTGTAGCTTTGTAATATCCGGCGGCAGTAATATAAAGTGTCGCTTTCCTGATTTTTGTCTGATCAACTGCAAATTCGCGCCGGAACAATGGAGCTGGATGATTCTTATACATTTCAGCATCATCAGTCGGCACAGCGATGCAATTACTTATCCATTTACTGCTGTGAAAAACATCGGGCTGATCAATTACCTGAGCCCGTAAAAAATTAGATATGAGCAAAAAGAAAAATAAACATAACAAAGAAGCTCGGTTGTTCATATTGGTTTGGTTATAGGTGCGACAAATTAGTCTGATTTGATTTGGAAAGGTACAATCAAAACTTTGAATTTTAGAGCCACTATAAACAAAAAACTTCAGGAATTTAATTTGATTATTTAAAGTCCCTCGATGGAAAGAGCTCGCCCTGTAACACTTTTTCTCCGGAAGATTTTATCTTTTTTCCGGCTTCTTTATCAGGCATGTAATCCTGACTCATAGGCTTTTGCATCGATCCCAGATTGCGTCCTTCAAAATCAAGGTTCATCAATTCGTTAAGATTAAAACAAGCGCTAACAACCACATGAATAACCTCACCTTCAATTTGCAATTTGCCTTCTACCATGAACAGCCTTGATTGTAAAATCACTTTTCGATATTGCTCAAAGGTGTTACTCCAAACCACCAGATTGGCAAAGCCGGTTTCATCTTCGATGGTGATAAACAGAACCCCTTTGGCCGTGCCGGGACGCTGGCGAACAGTGATCAGGCCACTTACCCTGACTTTCATTCCATTTTTCATCCGGCTTAATTCGGAGGTTGGCACTACTCCCAGCCGATTGAGAGACTGCCGGATAAAACTCACCGGGTGTGCTTTCAGCGACAGTGAAGTGCTTGCATAATCCTGAATCACGTGTTCTCCTGAAGTCATCAAGGGCAGTTCTGTTTTTATTTCTGCTTCACTTTGCGAAGGTGTACCGGTAAAAATCCCGATGGGATGATCGTGCAAAGCCGAAACCTCCCATAATGCCTGTCGCCTGTCTAGTCCGATGGAACGAAAAGCATCGGCATCGGCAAGCTTTTCGAGCGAAAACGGAGAAACACCTATATCAAGCAGCTCATTTACATTTCGGAAAGCGTTCATCCTTCCGGCGACCAGAATCTGCATTTCCCCTTCGCGAAGTCCGTTTACCTGCCGGAATCCCAGTCGTACCGAACAATAGCGACCATCGATTTCTTCCAGCGAATTATCCCATTCCGAATAATTAATATCGACCGGACGAACCACTACGCCATGCTTTCGGGCATCGATCACAATCTGCGCTGGCTGGTAAAAACCCATCGGCTGACTGTTCAGCAAAGAAGCAGCAAAAATATCGGGGTAATAACATTTGATCCACGACGAAATATACACCAGTAGCGCGAAACTGGCTGCATGACTTTCCGGGAATCCGTAACTTCCGAAACCTTCAATTTGCTTGAATACCCGCTGTGCAAACTCTTCTGTATAGCCTTTTTTTACCATTCCATTGACCAGCTTTTCCTTGTACCAGCTCACTTTCCCTTTCGATTTGAAGGTTGCCATGCTCCGGCGCAAACCATCGGCTTCGGCTGGTGTAAACCCGGCAGCTACAATGGCTATTTCCATCGCCTGCTCCTGAAACAAAGGAACGCCCAATGTCCGTCCCAGAATTTCTTTCAGTTCATCCGACGGAAATTCTATGGGCTCCTCTCCATTTCGCCGTTTCAGATACGGATGCACCATGTCGCCCTGAATGGGACCGGGACGAACAATGGCCACCTCAATCACCAAATCATAGAATTCCCTGGGTTTCAGACGCGGCAACATCGACATTTGTGCACGGCTCTCGATCTGGAAAACGCCCAGCGTGTCTGCATGACTGATCATTTCATAGACCTTCTTGTCGTCCTGTGGAATATTGGCCAGCGTGAGATTCAGGTTATAATGCTTTTTTGCCAGATCGAACGCCTTTCGGATGCAGGTGAGCATGCCCAACGCCAGCACGTCCACTTTCATAAAACCAAGTGCTTCAATATCGTCCTTGTTCCATTCCACATTGGTACGGTCTTCCATCCGGGCATTCAGGATTGGACACAACTCGTGCAGTTTACCGCGGGTAATGACAAACCCTCCGGTGTGTTGCCCCAATTGACGCGGAAACCCGATGTATTGTCCTGTCAGTTCAAGTACTTTTCGCAAATGTGGGTCTTGCGAACTGAAGCTGGCCGTATCCGGCGCTTTTCCCTCGAACCAGTCTTCGGTAAACTCATATTTCGATTTCGAAAGCACATTGATCGCATCGGTCGATAAGCCCATTACCTTGCCCACATCGCGCATCGCTCCTTTCCAGTGTACCTGCGTGACGGTGGCCACAATGCCAGCCCGGTCGCGGCCATACTTGTTGTAAATGTATTGCATGATTTCCTCACGGCGCTCGTGTTCGAAATCTACATCAATGTCGGGCGGTTCGTTGCGTTCGTCGCTCATGAAGCGGGCAAACAATACTTTAAATTTCGAAGGATCGACCGACGTAACGCCCAAACAATAACAAACCACCGAGTTGGCTGCTGATCCGCGTCCTTGACACAAAATTCCGCGCGACCTAGCTTCGCGCACATAATCGTACACCGTCAGAAAATACGAAGCATAGTCTTTTCGCCCGATAAACTCCAGTTCCATGTCGATGGTTTCTCTGATTTTCTTCGGAATATTTTCACCCCAATGTACGTGTGCGCCTTTCCATACGAGGTAAACCAGTTCTTCCATCGGTGTTCGTCCGTCGCTGGTAATTTCTTCCGGATAAAGGTATTTCAACTCGTCGAGCGAAAACCGGCAGGCATCGGCCAGTTCGAGTGCCCGTTTAATCGCATCGGGATACTGACGAAAAAGCCGATACATTTCATCCATTGGTTTCAGGTAGCGTTCCGCATTTTGATGCAGCCTGAAACCTGCCGAATGAATGGTGCATTTTTCGCGGATACAGGTTAAAACATCCTGCAATTCGCGGCGTTCGGGGGCGTGGTAATGCACGTCGTTGGTAGCCACCAGCGGAATTCCCAGGCGTGCTTCGAGTTGCGAAAGCCGGAACAGCCGCTTGTGGTCGTCGCCGCTATACCCAAAACTGGCAGCCAGGTAGAAGTTTTCGCTCAGCGCTTCCTTGTATTCTTCCAGCGAGCGAACAAATTCAGGCTCGAAATCGAAGTCGGCATTGAGCGAATCGGGAGGAAGTGCCAGGAACTTGATGTCAGCAGCATATTTATAAACATCGGTTTTGTATAAATGGCACTCGCCTTTTTCGGCTCTCAAGTTACCGGTAGTGAGCAATGCCGATAAATTTGAGTAGCCCGACTGATTGGTTGGATAAGCCAGCAGACTTGGTCCGTCGAGCAAGTCAAGGCGGCAGGCCGGAACGAAACGAATATTTTTGCCGCGCGCGGCAACATGAGCGCGTACAATGCCGGCCAGGGTATTCCGGTCGGTTATGGCAATAGCCCGGCAGCCAAGTTTCTCAGCCTGCTCTACCAATTCCTCAGGATGCGAACCGCCCCGAAGAAATGTAAAGTTTGAGGTTATCTGTAGTTCTGCGTAGTCCATGTCGGGTTCAAAGTTTCAAGTTTCAGGTTCCAAAT
>DAOPZV010000097.1:11329-14666 GCA_035353575.1 Prolixibacteraceae bacterium
CCAATATTCAATAAACAATATCCAACCAGTATCTTACTCCTTCGGAGGAGTTAGAAAGGCTGTTCTTTTCACACAAAATAGCCGTGCAAAAACCATTGTGGTTTTTTGTTTCCATAAAGCCCCAGCCTGAACAACCAGTAACGGGCGCCGCGGTCATCTTCAACCCGGTAATAATCTCTTGGCGGCCCGTTTTGAAGCCACCATTCCTGCTCGATGCGTTCGGGGCCGTCGGCGCGGGCAATGCGGATGATTTCGCCTTTATAACGGAAATGCATTGGCGGATAGTCGGGCAAAACCACCATTACATCTACCGGCTCGGGTTTGGGCAAAAGGTGAATTGGGCGGAAACGATCAGTTGGCCATTCCGTTTCGGGCTGCTCATCCAAAGAGCTGACTTTTTTTATCGAACGTTCGGGCCAGTAATGCTCCTGCGGCAAATACCTCCGGATGGTCTGTATTCCAACCTTTCCGGCAATATTATCGAGTAATTCGGAAATAGCTGTCCGGTCGCGATTTGCCGTGCTCCATAAGGCTTCCTGATTTTCAGTCACATCTTCCACCAAGGTTGCTTCGAGGGTAAAAAGTTCAATCCCGAGTGCCGGTTCTATTTCCTGAATTTTTAGCTCGAACAGCTTAAAAAGATGTATGGCATTGCGCGATGCACGATTGGTTCCGATACTTATTTGCTCAAGTTCCCCGTCAATACGGTAACCTTTTAGTATTCCGGTGCGCATCCCTTTTCCTTCCTGAATAAAACGCTCGCACAAAGCTTCCAGTAAACGTTTTATAGCAATTTCAATACCCGTAACTGTACGAATAGGTTCCAGGCAAGGCAACCGTTCCAGATAAACCGGCGCAGGTTGAACCGGCTGCAAAGGCTCGGGAAGTATTCCTAAAACCTGATCAAGCCGCATCAGTAAAGCATCACCAAACCGCCGCCGCAGGTTCAGTCGGGGAATACTGACAAACTGCCCGATTTGCCTGAATCCGAGCTTATCCATCCGCTGAAGGATGATGTCATCCAGCCTCAGCGCAGCCGGAGGAAGCGATGAAAGAGCTTCAGCCTGTTTACCGGATTCAATGATCGTTTCATTTCTTCCGTAGCGGGCAACAGCCCAGGCTGCCCCGACCGTATCGGCAATGGCTGCACGAACTTCGTAGCCGCCTTTTCGAAGTCGATTGGTAATTGACTGTATGTAAGAAAGCTCTCCGCCCCACAAATGCGGACAACCCGATATGTCCAGAATGAGTCCGTCAGGAGAATCGGTGGCAACAACCGGGCAGTAACGGATACACCATTCAGCCAAATCGTTGAGCAATTTTTCTTCAGCAACGATATCGGCCGAAAACACTTCCACCGAGGGTAAAATTGCCCTGACATCGGCAACCACCATTCCCGGAGAAATGCCTTCTTTGGTTAATTGCCGACTGGAAGCTTTAACTACCATCCGGCCATGTTCCGGAGTATATAGCAAAAAAGACTTGCTCCGAAGTTCGGGCCTGATTTTGGCCAGCCTGTCGGTTGCCAGATAGCGAAACCATATATAAAGATAACGTTTAGGCATAGTGGCGCTGTTTAGGTGAGACAGCCGGTTTGACGGCAACCTGGTTTCGGTCGGGCAAAAGCCTGAATGATCTGTTTCTCCATTCGAATTGCCAGATGCCTGGACGGCCGTTGCGTATTTTAACTAATTCCACTTCCAGCCGGGGGAAGCCTACGCCGGGAAGCCCGTCTGTCCAACTTGCCAGTGGCCTGATTTTCCAGCGTGATACGCAAGCCAGCGTATTTTCGGTTCGCGGATGCAGCCGATGTATAAAACCGGTTACCTTGCTGGTTTCAACTGCCAATTGCAGACGCCGAGATTCAGCAAAGCTAATGTCCCTGATCTCGGCAACGACTGCCGCCAACGCATTGCATTTCAAGCCCTGCTCCATTATCCAGAGGCCATCTTTTTCACGCCGTACATCAATAAAAATGACGCGGTGTGGCTCAATTCCGAAAAATTTAAGCGCAGGCGGGAACAGCTTATGTCCGACACTGATCCAAAGGCAGAATCCTTCGCGTTTCATGAGTGTGCGCAGTAAGCCCGCCATAAATCCATTTGCAGCGGCAGCGCAGGTTTCCGAAGAACTGATCAATTCGTGTATTGCGCCAACCGGGAAGGTTCCTCCCGGAAACGCTGCACTCATCGATCCCAGTCCAAAATCATGCAGCTGGCTATCTGCACCTGTACAGAATCCCTCCATCGAAAGAATCTTTTCTTTCAGTTGCCTGATGATTTCTTTTTTTTCGGCTAAGTCGCTCATAGTTAAAAAATATTCTTAGATTTGTTACAATTAATAACAAATCATTGTTTTTAAAAATAACAAATGGATTTGAAAATGCAAAGGATTTTTTTTGCCGGAAACATCAAATTTCTTCGAGAACGGAAGAAATTAAGTCAGGAATCGCTTGCTGCCCAGCTTGGATTAACCCGTGCAAAACTTGCTGCCATTGAAGCTGGAAACACCAAATCGCCGCAACCGGAAGACTATCTGAATTTTTCGGAGTTCTTTAAAATCAGCATCGACACCTTGCTGAAGATTGACCTACCGAAACTGGGCGAGCTGAAAATCCGCGAGCTGGAATCGGGGAACGATGTCTATATCCGGGGCGGAAACCTGCGGGTGCTGGCTATTTCGGTTGACAAATCGAACAATGAAAATGTGGAATACGTGCCGGTGAAAGCCAAAGCCGGCTACATGGCCGGCTACAACGACCCGGAGTTCATCGCGGCACTGCCCAAATATTCGCTTCCCAACCTTCCGGCGCAGGGAACCTTTCGCATTTTCCCATCCACCGGCGACTCGATGCTGCCCGTTCCCGAAGGCAGCGACATCATCGCACAGTATGTGCAGGACTGGTCCGCCATCAAGCCCGACACGCCTTGCGTGGTCATCCTGAAAGGGCAGCAGGATTTTGTCTTTAAGCTGGTTACACTGAATGCCGATGGCACGATTTTGCTAAAATCGCTCAACCCGGTGTACAAACCCTATTCGGTTGAAGCAAGCGATGTGATGGAGATCTGGCGGTTTTACGCCTACACCAGCCGCGAATTTCCGGAGGCAAAACCCGAAATGGCAACGGTGCTGAACGCCATCCGGACGCTGGAGGAAAAAATCGGGAAAATTTCGGATAAATCTTGACGTAATTCTGAAAGTTGCACGCAAACAAAATATTCTAATAAAATGCCAGACAATTCATAAAAAAGGCTACCTTTGTTCGTGTTTTTACGAACACTTATTATGACTAAAGAACAAATTACAGAAGAACAAAAAAGAGTGGCACGATACGCCA
>DAOPZV010000098.1:0-14657 GCA_035353575.1 Prolixibacteraceae bacterium
TACAGGAATTGGGCTAAGAGGTGGCTGGGGAACCGGACTAACTGTTAAACACTTTATTGGCAAGGATAAGGCCGTAGAAGGAATTCTTGATTCGCGCTGGCATGGATTAAGCGTTACGGGGCTATACGAAATTCATAACCAGGCTTTCGACACCGACCGGTTGAACTGGTATTATGGCTTTGGCGGCCACCTTGGTTTTTGGGACGGAAAATATTACCGTAATTACGATGACGGCACCAATTACACCGTTATTGGAATTGATGGCATCATTGGCCTGGAATACAATTTTAAAGAGATTCCATTTAATATCGGCATCGACTGGAAACCAGTACTTAACCTAACCGGATCGTCTGGCTTTTATGGCGACGGAGGCGCAATTTCAATCCGATATATTTTCTAAAAAACATAATTCAATAGGTCGGCGCAGCATAAATTTGTTGCGCCATTTTTTTAACAAAAAATGGATTTTCAAAGAGGCATAAAATTTCAATCGTTTGTTGAGTTTTGGGAGTATCTGCCACCCGAAGAACGCATCACAGTTGATTTTCTACGCCAGATCGTTCTCGAAAAAATGCCCAGGTGCAAAGAAAAACTATCGTACAATGTCCCTTATTACTATGGGAACCGGCGCATTTGCCTCATTTGGCCGGGATCGGTTCCATGGGGTGGTTTCAGAAGCGGTGTATTCTTTGGTTTCTGCTACGGATATTTGTTAACCGACCCGGAAAACTATCTCCATCATGGCACCAACAAACAAGTTTTCTATCGCATCTTCCATTCTCCTGAAGAAATTGACCAGCTGGCTATTTCGTCGTTGTTGGACGAAGCCATTGAACTTGACAAAAAATTCAAGCCTGCCACAAAAAGAAAGTAGAATTAACTACTGAACCGGAAGTTTACTATCGGTTGGGGCATCTTCTTTCCGAAGAACCTCAATAACAACATACTTACTCATTCCACGCCAAGGCAAGGGGGCCAAATATTCTTTATAGCGAAGCTCCACAACTTTCCCGCTACAACGGCCTAAAATAGCTGCGACACTGTCGTTTGTGACGCTGAATTCGAATTCGTTGCTTTGCAACGCACCGGGAGTGGCCGATTTAAAACCATCCTGAATAAGCCGGCCTTCATAAGTTTTAAAGACAAATCCCTTTTTTACAAAAAAGTTCAGGTTTCCGGCTTTAACTCCTTCTCCAAAAACAAAATAGTACCTCCACCAAATGGTTGCCGACAAAACAAGTACTACAATTAAAAAGCCTGTTCTTAAAACTTTTCCCATGGAATTTCAATTTATAAACGTATTCGAAAGTTAAGATTTAAATTGAAACATAACTAGTTGCATACCTATTTAAATGAATCACCAGCAAAATCTTTCATAATAACTCCTGAAATGGCGTTGAAATCGCTGCTGTAGTGGTGATTTCCGGGTAGCATTTCAACCCGGATTCCTTCGTCGCTGAACGCTTTTCGCGTAGCTCCTTCCTCTTCTGTGCCAAAAATACAAACCGGGTTGAGCGCCTGTATCGTCTTCATTCCCTTAGCAACATTGTATGAATCGGTTGTTTTCAAATGAAGCATGTCCGACAAATGAATTTCAAAATCGCCTGTCAGATCCGGAGAAAAGCAATAAACCCCTTTTAAAAGCTGTTTCTCCTGATCGTTAAAGTTTTCGGCAATAAAAGGCACAACGCAGGCACCAAATGAATAGCCTACAAGTACAAACGATTGACGGTTCCACAATTTCAGGTAATGCACAATTGCCGGCGCCAACTCATTAGCAACTGCCCGAGGCTGTCGTTTATTCCAGAAATACTTCTGCGCATCGAGTCCAATAACCGGAATACCTTTCTCTGCCAATTTATCGCACACTGCCTGATCGAAACTAGTCCAGCCGCCATCTCCTGAAATAAAAAACGCCAGTGGCAAATCTTTTTTTACGGGAGACGGAATTACGGATAAAGGCAAATCACTTTTATACAAAGAGTCAATCTGTAATTTCAGCAACACGTTTTCGGCCGATTTTTTCTCCTGATATCCGGGCTCGTTCAATATTTTCCGGTACGCATTTGCAAATTGAGGCACCCAGTTTCGTGTAACGGCAAAACCATGTCCAACATTGGGCAAACCAACAATTTCAGCATTCCGGATTTTATCGACATACTTTTTCATCTCGAAGAAACTGCACACCTGATCATTCGATCCGCTTAATGCAATGAAAGGTGCTGTAAGTTCGGTGCAAGGTTCCAGCATATACGAAATTCCGGCTTTTATCGGTTTGCAGCTAAGGCCTGCACCACGACAAAACGGCCGGTCAATGTCCATATCGGGGCAAAAACCCATTGCAATTGCTCCTTTAAACGTATTGGCCGGGGCTTGTGCCAACGCTCCATAAACCAATGTTGCCCCCGACGAATACCCAACCAAAACGGGTTTCAGATATTTACTGAATTGATATTTCTTCTGAATAGACAAGCTGATCGTTTCCAGGTCGGAAGCCGGGTAACAGCATTTTGACTTTGACGATTTTATTCTTTTCAGGTAAGAAACAATATTGATCCCGGCGACCATTGCCCCCTGTGAAACAATGTTGTTTGCCATCACGTCAACACCCTTATTCCATCCGCCGTCTCCTGATACAAACAGGATAAAGGCATCAGGTGTCTTTGCCGGATGATAAAGCACCACTTTCCCTACGTTGCCAAAATAAAGCGTATCCACCTTTGTTGCTTCTGATTTGGCAATTATCAGGACTAAAAAAACAACAATGAGAATGATTCGCCTCATAACTTTTTCAGGGCTTTATTACTTTCGAAAGAGCTGTTGGGACGGAAAGCAGATCGTAATCGTGCTGGTAGATCAGGTACTTGTTGTACCATGTCGGATCAAATTTCTCCTTGTACTCGCGTAAGCCCTTGTAGTGAGCAAACGATCTCATTTTTTCGTACGCAAATTTCATCGATTTCTCCGGAAAAGTATTCGGATCGTCGAGTCCGCTCATGGGCGCAAACCCAAGGTTGACATACCTTATTTGTTTTTCACGCAGGTATTTAAATAATTCGACGAGAATAAAATCCATCACACCATTGGGTGCATCTTTTGTTTTTCTGATCAAATCGTAAGTTGCTTCATCAGGAGCAAAATCAGGAATAACATTCAGGAATGCAACAATCTTTTCCTCAGCGCTTTCAACCGTGATGATGGTTTGCTGTTTCAATTCTTCCCAATCGAACATGCCTTGCGAAAAAATAATCTCAGTGCGATCCATGTCTTCGAGCCACTCGTCGCTCACCGACTTTATCTTTTGCAGTACGCCATCCTTAACCGGAGCCTCGTGAATGGTAGCTTTGTAGCCGCGGTCGATTACCTTATTGATAGCATTTCGCATCGGTTTGCGGGCTCCTCCTTCCAGCTTAAAAGTTGACAAATCCACAACACCTTCCTGGCCAAGAAACAAGCTTTTTCGTTTCAACTGTTTATAAAGGTCGAGACATTCTTCCGAAACGCGGTAGTAAATACTCTTCATACCGCTCTCGTAACAATAGCGGTCAAATTCAGCGATGCAATTCTTCATTTCCTCCCTGCTTTCGGCTACCGGGTTTTCCAGAACAACCGCAAAGTTTCCTGAAATCCGGTAAGAAACAAAAGCCTTCCTACTTTCCGAAACATAAATAATTTTGTCTTTGGAAGTTTTAAAATAATCGAGCGCCGAATTTCCATGAAGCTTAATCAGGTTGTTCGCCAGCTCGCGTTCTTCCTCCGAGATGTTGTCGTGAGGCACGTAAGTACGTACAAAAGTGTAAATGAGAAATGCTATGGAAAAGAATCCGCTGATATTTATTGACAGCAAAAACTTTGAAGCGAACTTACTTGCCGGAACAAGAGAATCGCTCGATATCATGAAATAATTCTGGATGGTATAATTAATTGACTGCCATAAACTAAAATCGATGTTAAAGTGCCTTTTATCCAGAAAATAAAACCCAACTATCCCATAAATGAGCGTTGCAATGGCAGTTAAAATTGAAGTCTGCAAACCAACGTTCCGCATTTTCGGATTGGTTTTAATGTAGTACTCTTTTCTTGTTCCAACCAGCATAACAATGGCCAGGAAAGCAATTGACGCTTCTTCAAAATCAATCGCCTTGGTCATGTGTCCAACCAGCGAAACAGAACTCAGAATAATTGCAAACCACCACGCAGTTCGTAATCCCTTCAGGAGAAATGCAGCTGTAACAAGCAAAAGCAAGCCCGCTGTAAGCACAAGGTAGTTGGAGGTATGAATGGCCTCGGCAGGTAAAATTCCTTTCAGGATAACAACACGCTCTTTAATTGCCGGCGTTAAAACCGAAACGATGTTCACAATTCCCAAACCGAGCATGAAAAAAGCTGGGAATACTCTCATGAGCAGCTTATTGAGCTTTGACAGGAAAGTGAAAATTCCTACCACCAAAGGCATCCAAAACTCAAAAAACCGGTAAAGGAAAGTGATGGCAATGGCATCGACGTTCTGAAAGCCAAAGCGCAGCAAAACGTAGGTCATCGAAACTTCAATCGCGCCCAATCCGCGAAGGAATGGCGAAACGATAAGGAAAATAACCGAAATAATGTAACCCAGCACCGCGGCAAGCAACGAAGGCTGAAAACCAAGCGCAACCATGGCTACATACAAATGGGCAATGCCAATAAATTCGATGACAACCGACGTAAGTATAGTGTAGATGAACGACTTTCGATCAATAAGACCATTTTGCAAATCGTTCATAAAAACTTCGGTAGTAGGCATTGTTTTCAGCAATACACGGTAAAGAACTCCCCTGCCAATAATCGACCGATAACAGACATACAAAACGACTGTTAAAACAATGATTCCGGCAAGAGCATACCACTCGCCCGACCCTACCGTACCTTCAACCACCGCATACAAAAATGCTGGTATGGCCACTATTACAACCGATAAAATACCAATAAACCCATAAATGGACGAAGCAAAATGAATCTGCGAATTTTTAATCCCTTTTCGCTCGATAGCCTCAGTAAAAAATGCCAGCGACGAAACTCCACCAGCCGGTAAAAACACACTAATCAGGTTTCGCTTAATAAAAAGGATCGTTGAATCGATTAACGAAACCCGGTGGCGCGTTGCTGCAAATGCAAAAACATACATAATACCCTGCAAAACGATGTAGAAGAAGGTAATAAAAATACCAACCAGCACCCATTGCCAGCGGGCTGCCTGCAAAACGTCTTTCACCTGAACAAGCTCCGATTTTTCGTGCTGAATAAACCAGATACCGATTGCAAAAAAGAAAAGAGTAAAAATAAACTGGAGGATGATCTTCTTATTCTCGCGTATGAAAGGATTGGCATATTCTTTAAAGAGCCTGAAAAACTGCCTGATAGGAACCTTAAACTTCATATCTGAACTATAATTTCGGGTTTCGGGTTTGTTTTCCCCTTCGAACGACCAAAATTATTCAAAAAATTGGGCTTTAAAGCGGACGCTTTCATTTTCGCTCTAAAAAACCAGGTAGGTTAAATAAACGATTAATATATTTGTAATTTAATTTCGAAATTGTATCCTTATTATTGCGACCTGCAAAACCGCGTCAGATGAATCTTGAAAAGGAAATTTTTAAGTCGATAAAAAAAGGGAACAAAACAGCTTTTGAAATGCTTTTTAAAACGAACTATCAGCGCATGTGTGCCTATGCCGTTAGTTTTGTTTCGCAGGACGACCTCGCTGAAGATATTGTAGCTGAAATTTTTATACGGTTTTGGGAAAAACGTGAATCGGTAAACATTACCGTTTCGGTTTCATCGTACCTGTTTCAATCGGTTAAAAATTCGTGTATTAATTACCTGAACCGTGAGAAGAGCCGGAAATCAATGATCTCGGAAAATGAGATTAATTTGCTCGATTTAAAGATCAACTACCCGATTTCGGACAGATATCCTTTAAGTGATTTAATAAGCAAAGAGCTGGAAGAAAAAATATACTCTGAAATTGAAAAGTTGCCTGAACAGTGCAGGGAAATTTTTCATTTAAGTCGTTTTGAAAACCTTTCGCATAAAGAAATTGCCGAAAAACTGAATATTTCAGAAAACACAGTTAAAGTTCAGATATACAGAGCACTGTCAAAACTCCGAAATGGATTGAAAGATTACCTGCCAACAATTATTCAAATCTTTCCAAATTTATTTTAATCCCGTGTAATCGGTTCGCTTAATTTTTGTGTCATTAAGTCATCGAGGCAACTAATAAAAGATGGCGCAAGAAACAATTATACCGAACGAAGTCAAAACAGCAATTATCAACTACCTGAGTGGGGAATGGGCAGAATGCGACTCCCATATTCTAAACGACTGGTTGAATGAAAGCGCCGACAATAGTCGTTTGTTTGGTCAGTTGGTCGATTTATGGGAATCGGACAGGATGATTCGGCTGGAGGGAAATTTTGATCCGGATAAAGCCTGGACCAAATTTGAACAGAAAATAGACGTTTCTGCAACTAAACGTTTTTCATTTCAACACATCCTCAGGTATGCGGCTGTTTTTTTGTTGGCATTCTTTCTTGGTGCAACAACCTATTTTTATATCGAATCACATTCTCCGGCAACTGGAGCGATGGTTGAATATACAGCTCCTTATGGGTCGAAAACCAGTCTGAAAATGGCTGATGGCACATTAGTCTGGCTGAATGTGGGCACTGTTCTAAAATATGGACAGAATTTTGGCATTAAAGATCGTAAGGTTGAATTGAGTGGAGAAGCCTACTTCGAAGTAGCAAAAAATAAGAAACTACCTTTCTGTGTCAATGCCAAAGGAATCTCAGTAACGGCACTGGGAACCAAGTTCAATGTAAAAGCTTATCCTGAAGAAAAAACAGTTGAAACCATTTTGCTGGAAGGATCGGTTAAATTAAACCAAAGCCAATCCAGTGAAAAGTCGAAAATTGTCCTTCAACCCAATCAAAAAGCAATATTCAATTTAAATGAAAACAGTTTTACTACAACTGCTATTGACGATGTTTCAGATGTTTCATGGACAACCAACAAATGGGTGATAAAAAATATCAGGTTGGGCGAGTTTACCAAATTGCTGGAACGCCGGTATAACATCGATTTTACTTTTAGCGACGAACGGATTAAAGAATATGTATTTGGCGGAACCATTAAAGATGAAACAATTGAGCAACTGTTAACAGCCATCTCCTATTCTGCTCCAGTGAAGTATTCTATAGTAAATAACCATGTAACCTTATCAATCGATGAACCAAAAATAAATCAATATAAAACATTATTAAAATAAAAGAGAGGCTCGAAACAGCCCCTCTTAAGCGAGTTAATTCATGTTACTGTCAAATTCGCAGTCTGCCGGTAACAATCATAAACATTAACGATTCAAATCTATGAAAAAAAAACGTAAATGCCGGTGGAATACGTCAGTGTACCTATCGGGAAAATTCTATTTAATTATGAAGCTAACTATTATGTTGGTATTGATCGGGGTTATACAGCTGTCGGCCTCGGTGTATTCCCAAACAACAAATCTTTCGCTTGATTTAAAAAACAAAACAGTTAAAGAAGTTCTTCAATCGATTGAAGACCACAGCGATTTTCGCTTCTTCTATAATGAAAAGTTCGTCGATCTGAGCCGGATAGTATCGGTTACAAGCGAAAACAAAAGTGTAGAAAATATCCTAAGTGAGATTTTCAAAAACACCAACATTTCCTATAAAGTAATGGGTAACAAATTAATCATTATTACCCCGGTGGAAGACAATATGAATACCCAGCAAACCAAATCAATAACTGGGAAAGTTACTGATTCCACAGGCAATTCGCTTCCCGGTGTTTCAATTGTGGTAAAAGGCACCACCATTGGGATGGTTACCGATGTTAACGGGAAATATTCACTTTCAAATGTCCCGGCCGACGCCACCCTTATATTTTCGTTTGTAGGAATGAAAGCCCAGGAAGTTAAACCAGGGAACCAGAGCATCGTAGATGTTGTGATGAAAGAGGAGTCCATCGGGATTAATGAAGTTGTGGTTACTGCTTTAGGTATTTCGCGCGAGAAAAAAGGTCTCGGTTATGCCGTTCAGGAAATAAAGGGAGACCAGTTGAATGTGGCTCGCGAAACAAACTTCGTTAATTCGCTCGCTGGTAAAGTGGCCGGGGTTAATATTGTTTCGGGTGGTGCCGTTGGTTCCAGTTCAAGGATTACTATGCGCGGCGAATCATCGCTGTCGTTGCAATCGAACCAACCGCTGTTTGTTGTTGATGGAGTTCCGATGGGGAACGACGGCGTTTCAAACACAACAGCAGCTGACTACGGAAACAGTTCAAGCGAAGTAAACCCTGCCGATATTGAATCGATGACAGTATTAAAAGGGCCGGCTGCTTCAGCATTATATGGTTCACGCGCAGCTAACGGCGCTATTGTTATTGTAACCAAATCGGGTAAACAAGGTAAAGGAATTGGCGTTTCAGTCAACTCGGGCACAACCTTCGAAAGCCTTCTGCGTTTGCCTAAGTTTCAGAATAAATTCGGACAAGGAAACAACGGTTTATTCGAAGGTTCAAACTTCGGGAATAGCAGCTCGGGTTACCCAAACGGAGTGAACGATAATTATGACGAAAGCTGGGGACCTCGTTTGGATGTTGGAACAATGAAAAAACAATTTTTCTCACCAACTACTGGCGGAATGCGCGGAGGTGATGTTGACAACCCAAATCGTGGCGATATAATAGCAACACCATGGGTATCGAGGCCTAACAACATTCGCGACTTTTTTGAGCTTGGACATACTTATTACAACAACATCGCTTTGACCGGATCGAACGAAAAAGGCGATTTCAGGATTTCCTATACCAATTTGGATGAAAAAGGTGTAATCCCGAATAACGACCTGACCAGAAATACGGTTGCATTTAAATCGAATTACAAACTTACCGATAAGATCAAGGTAAATGTTTCGGCCGATTACGTTAAAACGAACAGCACCAATAGACCAGATAATGGTTATGGCCGTAATACATTTATGTATTTTGTAACCTGGTTTGGCCGAAATGGCGACATGAATGCCCTTAAAGATTATTGGGAAACCGGTCTAAAAGGCATCAAACAATTCCAATACAACTATGGCGAAGACCACAACAACCCGTTCTTCTTACAATACGAAAACACCAAAGGCCAGAACAAAGACCGTTTGTATGGCAACATCTCGATCAACTACGATATTACCAGCAAGTTAAGCCTCATGGGCCGGGTTGGTACCGATGTGTACAACGATTTTCGTCCGATGAAATGGGCTGTTAGCACTGTTAGCTACGAAAAAGGTAGCTATCGGGAAGATTATCTTTTCTATCAGGAACAGAATTACGATTTCCTGCTTACCTGGAAAGATCGGATTGGACAGGATTTTAATTACAGGGCTTCGTTGGGTGGAAACAGCATGGACAGAAGAAACAGGTATCGGTCGGTTGTAGCTCCTACCTTGTTGATTCCCGGATTGTATTCGATTGCCAACAGCGCTTCAAACTTGCAGGATGGTTCCAATACTTCGCATAAGCGCATAAACAGCTTGTATGCTTTTACGCAAATGGATTACAAAAGCACTTACTACCTCGATTTAACATTCAGAAACGACTGGTCGAGTACCTTGCCTTCAAGCAACAATTCGTATTTCTATCCATCGGTGTCGTTTAGTACCCTTGTTGATAAAATTGTCGTCCTGCCGCAATGGGTTAACCAGGCAAAAATCAGGATGGGTGTTGCTGGTGTTGGAAATGACACAAACCCCTATTCGCTGCGGAGCACTTACAGCTTTGTAAACCCAGCCTGGGGCGATTCTTATGCTTTAACAACAGGAAGTACATTACCAAACACTGGCCTGAAACCTGAAAAAGTTTTCACTTACGAAATTGGATCAGAAATTAAACTTTTTGAAAATCGTGTAAACTTTGATATGACCTATTACGACATCCGTTCAAAGAATCAGATTATTCAATTACCTCTGGCCATTTCGTCGGGCTACGGTTCAAGAATGATTAACGCCGGGGAAATACAAAATAAGGGTTTTGAAATCATGTTAAATTTAGTTCCAATAAAAACAACTGATTTTAAATGGGACGCTACATTTAACTTCTCGACAAACCGCGGAAAAGTGAAAAAGCTCGTACCGGGTGTGGACAGGATTGTGCAGGCTGCCGAAGCCGAAGATGTTGCAACAGAAGCTGTAGTTGGACAAAGAACTGGCGCCCTTTATGGTCCTGGTTACCAAAGAGTGGCAGATGGCCCAATGAAAGGACAGATTATTATTGGATCCAATGGAGTTCCAACAGCTACTTCAAGTTACATCCATTTGGGAAATGCTAACCCCGACTGGATCGGAAGTCTTTCCAACGAGTTTGTGTATAAAAACTTCAGTTTTGGCGTTTTGGTCGATATTCACTATGGCGGACAATTTGTTTCGAGATTCTACAACAAAGCAAACGGAGCCGGTGAGTTGGTTGAAAGTCTTAAAGGACGTGAAGCAAGAACCGTTGGGCAAGAATACAGTGGGCTATATTATATGGAAGGAGCAGCTTTGGTTGACGGCAAATACGTTTCCAATAGCACAAGTACCGATGGCACATACAGTACAGGCGTTTATGGAACATCCGCACGATCGTTTATCAAGAAATTAACCGACCATATCCCGGAAGGTCAGCTATTTGATGCAACTTACATGAAGCTCAGGGAAGTGAAACTGGGTTATTCTATTCCAAGTAAGGTATTCAATCATTATATCAAAGATGTTACCGTCTCTCTTGTTGGCCGTAACCTGTTGTTATGGACGCCAAAAAGCAACCAGCATTTCGATCCTGAAGTTTCGGTTGCTACCTCTGGCAATGGTTTAGTACCAGGGCAGGAAAATATGGCGCTTCCTTCGACCAGGAGTTTTGGTTTTAATGTAAGTTTTAAATTCTAATCTGAAGAAAAATGAAAAATAGAGTTAAGCTTCTAATAATCTGTTTGTTCTCTGGTTTTATTATTTGTAGCTGCACATCAGGTTTTGAAGATATCAATACAAACCCGAATGAAACAGACAACATAACAAACCCGGGTCTTTTGCTCCCAAATATTATTCATTCGTGTGCAAACGACTTATGGAGCGCTTCCTTTACCCGTGGATCAGTATTTGCCGATCAACTTTCTGACGATTTTGCAAGCTGTTTTACAAATATATCACGGTCGGATGCTTCCGGATATTATTTATGGGATTTCTATTCCATTTACCGGAACCTGTCCAATGCCATAACCATTTCGGATGAGCAGGGATATGCCAATTACAAAGGTATCTTCCTTGTTTTGAAATGCTTCATGTTTCAATCGTTAACCGATATCTATGGTCCTATACCATACAGCGAAGCAGGAATGGCCGCCCAAGGAACTAATTTTGCAAAATACGATTCGCAGCAAGATATTTATAAAGGTATCCTTTCTGATCTGGATAAAGCAAATACAATTTTAGGTTCAACCTCCGAAGTTGTGAAAGGCGATCTGCTCTACAATGGCAATACAAAAAAATGGAAAATGTTTGCCAATGCACTTCGTTTAAGGGTATTGCTCCGCCAAAGCGACCGGGTTGACCCATCAGCCGAAATGCAGAAAATAGTAAACGACCCGGCTACTTATCCATTGTTTACTTCTAATGCCGATCAGGCTGCCTTACAATACCTGGCAACCAAGGAAAATGCACATCCTTGTTACAACGGAAATGTGAGCAACTATTCCACTTCGTTCAAATTATCGTATAACATGGAACTTCAGTTAAAAGCAATTAACGACCCGCGTCTGGCGCTGTACGGCATGCCTACTCCGGCCTCTTCGAATACCAGCGACCCGCAGTATTCCGGCGTTCCTAACGGAATTACTGATGCTGCAATCAATGTTTGGAATGGTGGAGCTTCAAATCAGTCGGCTCCCGGCCTTCTATGGGCCCCTTATGCTTTTAGCCCAACTTATGCCTCGATGAATGCGGCTCAAACAGTCATTATTTCATACTCCGAAGTTCAGTTTATCCTGGCCGAAGCTAAAGAACGTGGCTTTATCAGCACCGGAAACGCCGAAACATATTACATGAATGGTATTAAAGGACAATTCGACTATTATGCAAGCCGGATTCCTTCAAACTTTGTAAGGCCTACTGCTGCGCAGCTCACCCCTCCGGCAAGCTATTACGCACAATCTGCTGTTGCCTATTCAGGAACAACTACCGAAAAACTTACAAAAATCTATACACAGAAATGGATATCACTCTTCATGTGTGGGTTCGAAGCATGGTCGGAATGGAGAAGAGTTGGCGTACCAACAATTACCCCCGGACCCGACGCCGGTAGCCCTATCCCTTCCAGAATACTATACCCATCTGACGAGTTGACCATTAACACCGACAACTACAACGCAGCAGTTCAAATGCTCGGAACAGGTGGCGATGCCTTAACAACCCATGTGTGGTGGGATGTGAAATAGTAATTCTTTGTGATACTGAAAATAGTAACAAGATTAGATCGATTTAGATAAAAATACTTCGATCTGAACAATTTCGGGACTGGTAAAAGTGTAGAATCCAAAGTTCTCTTTTAACCAGTCCCTTTTATTTTGAAATAAAAAGGCATACTAAACATGAAATAGCCATAATGGCAAATGCCCATACCAACCGAAAATGAATTGACTAAAGGGAAATCCGCGAAGCGAATAAATGGCTATTCCATTTCGTTGTGACATTCAAAAAAAAAGAAATGCTAATACGCAGATTATAAGACGATAAATAAGAATTTATACAAATGAAAAACAAGTTGATATCTTTTTTGCTGTTCTTCGTTGCAGGATGGCTGTTCACTAACAACACAGCCTTGGCAATGGGGAAAATTAAACACGTTATAGTTATTGGCGTCGATGCCATGTCGGTGGGGGGCATTATGCAGGCAAACACCCCTCATTTTCACGAATACATGAAAAATGGCGCTTATTCGCTACACACCCGCAATGTACTGCCTACAATCAGTGCACCAAACTGGGAAGCCATGCTAACGAGCTCCGGAGTAGCGCTAACCGGCGTAACAAGCAACGACTGGCGCATCGACAACTATAACCTTCCGCCTGTTGTAACTACCGAAAATTCACGTTATCCCGATATTTTCTATGTTTTGAAAAAGACCGACCACTCGCTAAAAACTGCAGCAATACATCAATGGGATGGTTTTGGCAACCTCTACGATCATCAGTTTGTTGACATTGAAGCCACCTGTAAAGATGAACGGGCAACCGCCGATAAGGTAATCGAGGTCATTAAAAACGATAAACCCAACTTTTTATTTATCCATTTCGATCAATGCGACCACGCCGGACATGTATATGGACACATGACTCCCAACTATTTAAAGGCGGTAGAACTGGCCGATCAACTGGCCGGCGAAATCGTTAACTCAACCAAAGAAGCCGGAATATTCGACGAAACACTTTTTATTATTGTCGCCGATCACGGTGGAAAAGGGAAAGACCACGGGCACGAAACGCTTCAGGGCAACGAAGTTCCTTTTATTCTTTACGGAAACAGTATAAAAAAAGGCTATGAAATTCCGGCACTGGTAAGGCTTTACGATGTGGCAGCAACTTCTGCGTTTGTTTTCCATGCCGAAATGCCACAGGCCTGGGAAGGTCGTCCGGTTGAGTGCGCTTTTGAAGGTTTTGGCGAGCCCAAAAACCTGATTGGTACATTTATGGCACCATCAACTTACATTCCGGTTATATCGCCCAACAAACCCAATGGCGAAGTTGGCGGTTTGTACGTCAATCAAAAAGCAACAGTAACCATTACTAGTGCAGGCCCCGACGGAAAAATACGCTATACTACCGACGGAACAACCCCCACAGCGCATTCCGAAGTTTATCAGCACCCATTCGAAATCACATCGTCGGGGGTTGTAAAAGCAGCTTATTTTGGCAACGACGGCAAAAAAAGCGACTGTTCCAAAGGTTATTTCAGGGTGATTAAGCAGCCTGCTGCAAATACCGGGGTAAATTTCACCCTGTACAAGTGCAGCAACCTAACCAAAGTTCCCGACTTTTCAATACTGAAACCAAGCTCGAATGGGAAGACGCTCGAAATAAACACCGATGAAATTGAAGCCCAAATAGGTGAAAACACTGCGCTTGTATTCCAGGGACAGATAAACATCGCGACCGACGGCCAATATACCTTCTCGACCTTGTCAGACGACGGTAGCAAACTGTATATCGACGGAAAGTTAATTGTTGACAACGATGGCGACCACGGGGTGCAGGAAAGACAAGGATCGACAGACCTCACCAAAGGGAAACATCAAATCAGGGTAGAGTATTTCAACGCAGGTGGTGGATGTTTTTTAAACTGCCTGATCAGCGGTCCCGGAATACCCCGGCAAATAATTTCTCCGGATATTCTTGAAAACAATTAAATGGTTTTTATGCGCTGACGATGCCTCTGGCATCACACAATAAGTCAAAAGCAAAAGCCTTCTCCCGGCGAACCGGAAGAAGGCTTTGTTATTTATTTTGATGGGTATGTCTAGCCGATTACATCATGCCGCCCATGCCGCCACCCATGCCACCGCCCATTGGAGGCATA
>DAOPZV010000099.1:0-14511 GCA_035353575.1 Prolixibacteraceae bacterium
ATAAATGACCATTGATTTATTGGGATTTTTGCTTTTCCGGAATAATAATCTTTAACACCTTGTACCGTGAAGGTGAGTTTACCTTGATGGATCTTCAGCACAAAGTCTTTGCCCTTACCCAAAATACAGTTGTTATTTCCAAGATCAGTTGGCTTTATCCAGGCAGTAATAGTAAAATTTGGTTTCAATGCGCCCCTGCTTTTCAAACCGCCGTCGAGATAGGCTCTGCCAGAGAACTTTGCACAATCTCCCCGTTGTGGGTCACGATCAAATGTCACTCCATACAGTGTAATTTCCTGGTCGTTGTTGCGCGCAACATTCCGAACTTTTCCTGAAAAACGGAATTCGTCAGTAAGCCCGAAATCATGTTCAAGCGGCAAGGCATTAAACACTTTCAGGTTTGATACATTTTCAGGTGAGGGAAGAATAATATCAGGAGAAAAGCGAAATCCTGGTTTGTACGGTGCAAATGGCTGGCTTTTCGATTCATCAACAGGAAAACTAAAGTATCCGCTGGTATTTCGCTCCGGAAAATCCTTCCACGAAACGTTGGCTAACAAGCAGTTTCCATTTTTTATGACACCAAATATCTTTTGCTGATGATTTAACTGCTGTACGAATTTTGCATACTGCATTTCCATTCCTGAGGGCGCCGAAACGAACACCGGCTGTCGGCCTGTGCGCTCCCAGATATGCTCCAGCACAGCATAATTTTTCATTGAATCGGGCAATGAATCAATCCACAAAAAACGCGAACGATTTGCTGAACCAAATTTTTCGAGCGACGAAGTCAACACATTGCAATACTTTCCAACCTCTGCTCCTGAGAGATTGAGTTTCTTTTCAGAAATCAGAACTGCATTCAAAGAATGTTTCTTCAATATATCCTGGATTCCTGCATCCAGATTTCCTCCTTTCAAACAAACAGCAAGTGGTATTTTTTTTTGTTCGAGCGAATCGACGATATCGACCGAAAATTGATCAGCATCCAACAACAAATGCGACCTGAACAATAACAAGCGGGAAATACTATCAACATCATTGTCAATAATTTGGCCAAAACACTGAAAAGAATATAAAAAAATGGCGAGTAACAAAGTCGCTCTCATTTTTTTTCTTTTGTATTTTAGCAAAAGTACATCCATTCCCTTCAAGTTTTGATGTCTGCAAATTAGACAAAAAAACTATTGTTTCTTTTCAAAAAAATGGGGTTAGTTAACAGAAAATGGAAAGACAGATGGCAAAAGGAAAATTCAGAACAATTGCTTTTAGCTGGACAACGCTACCGTTCTGGCTGGCTCTGGTAACTTTCGGTTTGACAGAGCTATTTTCACGCTATCCGGAGTTTACAGAGCAAGTATATTCACAAACACTTTTTCCCGTAGTCGCTTCAGTTTTAACGTTTTTTAATAAATGGGTTTCGTTTTCAATCGACGATGCATTTTATGCGCTTTTGATTGTTTCCTTAGTGGTAATTGTTATTCTGACCATTTTCCGTAGAATTAGAATTACAAAATTTTTATTGTTGATTTTTCAAACCCTGGCGGTGTGCTATGCTCTTTTTTACTGGCTCTGGGGGTTTAATTACTATCGAAATACTGTAAACGACCGGTTGGAAATTTCTCACGCCAAACCAGATTCGGCACAACTGGTAAAAGTGCTTCAATCGCTTATTTCCGAAACAAATAAATCGTACTGCTCATTCGATAGTATTTCGAAGCCCGAAATTACACGACAAGTCGAATCATCATACCAAAAACTTGCGCCATTTCTTAAACTAAAATACCCGCAGGGAGTTCGCGTGGCAAAACCAATCACACTGAGTTCTTTTTTTGCAAAAGCATCGATCGCCGGATACTACGGCCCGTTTTTCAGCGAAGTTCATTTGAACGACAGCCTCCTGATGATCGAATATCCTCAGGTGTTAGCACACGAATCGGCTCACCAATTTGGCGTAACGAGTGAAGCGGAGGCAAATTTCTACAGTTGGCTTGTGTGTTCTCAAAGCAAATCGAAACATCTCAGATATAGCGGAAACATAAACACGCTGACATACTTTCTTTCGCAAGCCAAACGGCTAAATAACTTCGCGGATTTGGTACACCAAATCGACAAACCGGTGATTAATGATATCCGGAAAATGCAACAACACTGGGAACGAATGAGAAATGAGAAGATTGATAAAGTTGCCGGAAAAGTGAACGACGTTTACCTCAAAACAAACAAAGTGAAGCGAGGAATCGAAGACTATTTTGGTGTTGTTCAATTCGTTATGGACTTTAAAACCGATTCGCTTGCTCAAAAAAGAGTTGATGGCTGTGTTCGCTAGCTTATCCTCCAGCGACAGAAGAAAAACATCCTTACTCCGCCAATTTTAATTCAATCCAGCCCCATTGCGGAACGTTTAATTTGAGGATGTTGCCTTCGATGGTATATGAAGTAACCTTCGAAAGTGTTTGCACCAACTTTTCAGAAAACTTACTGTCGCAGCAAATCTCAGTACAAATTGGCGATGTCATTCCCAGCTGACTATTCTGCCCCAAGGTGAAATTGCCCCCGCAATCATTAATATCCAACTTCAGACTAAAGACTCCCGACCTATCAAAAGTCAACAGTATTTTCTTGTTTTCAGCCTTTGGATAGGCCACCGATTCGATCGACATAAATGATTTTGCTTCCCAGGAATCGTATATACTCCGCGTGTCCGACGCTCCGTCTTTCCGACACGCACAAACAACCAAAAGCAGGATAAAAATCTTCAGATTTTGCATATTCATTCCCAAAGTTTTGAGAAAGACGACCAACTTCAACAAAAAGTTGCGTAAAAAAAACGGGAGACTTTCGATCTCCCGCTTTCGCTTATATTTTTTGCAAAAAAAGCTTACGACAATACCGACATGGCAGCACCAATCAGGTTGGCGTTTTCGATGCGCGAAACGTCAACAGTTGCATCGACGTTTAGTTCGGCCAGCAATTCTTTAATTGTGGCATTCACTATTTCAACATACTTCGCATCGCGAGTTTTCACACTGCTCCAGAATAAACTTCCTTCTGCCAAAACCTGTACTTTCTTAACCGAAGGATAAGCAGAATTTAGGTTCAAAACCAAACCTACGATTGAAGCAGCCACCAACTTAGCCGAACGTTCATAAATCTGGAATGCCGTTTCAACGTATTCAAGTTTATATTCTTCCGGATTGTTCATCATTTTACTGAGGCCTGCTGCATCAAGTTTGATATCCAAACCGTCATTCGGGAAAGCAGCACGGAATATACGTCCGAGATACATTCCTGAAATTGCTTTTTCGAAAACCTGATATCCTTTATTGTCAGAGTTTTCATCAACTTCAGCATCAAATGCTGTAAGGTGCGGAGGGTTAAAGTTTCCTGATTCTAAGTTTACTGGAGTTTCGCCGCTCCAGCCTTCCAAATCTTTAATTTTCGGAATGTATTCCGACGGGAAGAAGGTAGCCATATTGGTTCCGGTACCAACGATAAGGCCCACGTATGCGTCGTATCCAGGATTCATCAAGCCGGCAAACAAACTGGTGATAGTGTCGTTTACAACAGCAATCTTTTTGAAACTTGAATTTGTTTTTTCATTCAAGAACTTAACCAGCGGTTCGCCAACCGGATTCCCTTCCATACCAGCAATGTTCACTCCTTTTGTCCACTTAATCAATTCAGCATCTCCATTAAGCAACGACTTTGCAGGATACGAAAAACAATAACCAATTGATGACTCTTTTGGAAGACTCAGCTGTGTGATAATTTGTGCCTGAGAGTTGTATAAATCGTCTTCAGTAAAGCCGGCGGTTTTCATCTCGGTAATGTTTTTCTCGGCAATACCGGTAATGGTAGTTGAGTCGCCAACAGAAACTACGGCGGCTCTAAAATTGGTTCCACCCAGATCGAACACGGTTGCATCACCCTTGATACCATCCTTTTTAGGATGAATATAAGTTGGCAAGCATTTAATTTCGGTTCCGTCGGCACCCAGGCCAACTTCAATCTTTGATTTCAGGTCGTTGGCTATATCGAGCAACTGACTGTTTGACAAAGCAAATGGATTGTTCATGGTTTGATTATTTGTTTATTGGGTTATTTACAATAGTCGCTAAAAGTAGAAAAATCCTCTTACATCAGCAAAAGGACTTTTCGGTAATATTAAACTATTAAAAAGTGAGCTATCGGCCTAACCTGAAAGACAATTTTATCAGGAAAACATTGTATGGTTTGTCGTCGAACAGTGTTTTAAAATCTTTTCTGAAATCGAAATCGCCGTTGGAAACCGACTGATCGCGGTGCTGCGACCATACCAGGTAAAGCGTAGATCCGGGCAAATATTCCCAACGTACAACCATATTCGAGAGGAATTCCTTCATGTTAAAATCAGGCTGATCAAACGTATAAAGTTCATTTCCTCCAGCATCAGATACATGGTAAACCGCATCATCCGAATTATACGACAGCTCTTTTGCAGAAAGGAGTGCAAACCGGTCGGAATAATTTATAGCCCGGCTGTCGGTAATTCGCTTAAACTCCGAATATTTTCCTGTTGCTATAAACGGCTGCCCCCAATACTGAATACTCAGATTTGGAGTAATTATGTAGTTGATACGCAACGAAGCGCTCAGTGTTTTCTGATGAATCCGGGCAAAAATGTAATCCGTTTTATTCGAGTAATCCTGCTGAGTAACATACTGCAATTGATCGTTATTCCAGTTATAATTTGGCGACAAGGTAATTTTCAGACTTTTCGACGGGCGATACCCAAAACTAATCCCTGCGTCGTAAATTTGTTTCGAGTTCTTTACATTTCCGCCGTAAATCATGAACTGTGCTTCTCCGGTAAACTTCTTCTGATCGTTCGATCCGAATGCAAACCAAAGGTTTTTTGATCCGTTTGTACGCAAAGCGGGGCCACCACGTAATTCAGTAGGCGAAAGTCCTTTCCCGTTTATATTGACTCCCATGTGCAAATTCCAGTAGTTTTTTAACTGAGTATGTGCGTTGATGTTGCCGCCGGGTCCCATCGATTCTCCACCAAAATTCCATTCAGTCCATTGATTAAAGTTCAGGTTCAAATTCCTGAAAATCGAAAATGGTTCGAATATGCGGTAACCCAACCAAAAAACCTCCAAAATATCGTCGGCTTGCCGCATATAACCTATGTCATTCAGTTCCAAACCAGGCGACTTCCATGCTGTAGCAGCCATAAATTTTAGTTTCCCGCCGTATTTACCCAATACAATCTTTCCGCCCTGTCCCACCAAACTCGTCCTTGTAGTATCGAGTTTAAGGTACGACGCATCCGGTCTTTGGAATCCATGTATCCACGATTTCTGGGTATTGGTTATTGCTTCGGTACTTCCTTCCACCTTGCTGAAATACGAACTGAAATCAATTTGCCAGTCTTTGTTGTGCCATTTATGCGTAAAGTCCAGTCCTCCAGAGAACGCATTTTTGTGCAGGTCGTTTAACTGTTCTTCAGTCAAATTGCGATTCACCGAAGTAAAAATGGCCCCAAAAAAAGTGTTTCCTTTATTAAAGTCTTTCTGAATGCGACCAACCGAGTAGTTCGTGAACGGCTCAACCATAACCTTGTGTTCCGAGTTTCCATTGCTAATGCGGGCATATTCATCCGAGGTTAGGCTTTCGAGCACTCCAATCGACCACCCGGTTTTAGTTTTTCCGGTTACTTTCGCCGCACCCAGAATACTTGTAAATTCTGCAGATTTGATATACTCATTGTCTGCCAAATCGGGATAATAATGTGGCCGCCTGCCGATTCTTCTCGAATAAAAAAGATTTTCAGATGCAAGATCGCCGTCGCCAAACATTAGAGGAAAACTCAAAATATTTTTCCCTTCGATAAAAAATGGCCGTTTTTCCTGAAAGAAAGTTTCGAACGAGGTAAGATTTACCTGCGAGGGGTCTGCCTCGACCTGTCCGAAATCGGGATTCACCGTGAAATCGAGCGTCAGATTGTTTGTTAATCCAATTTTGCCGTCGAGTCCAACATTTAGCTCACTCTTTTTCCCTGTTCTCGCAAATGGATTCTCAGTCTCTTTTTCAAACCGATCGGTTCGGGCAACAACATAAGGCGACAAATCTGCAACTTTCCTTGATTTGAGATTCTTCAGCCCTTTCAACTCGCCATACTGAGAAACCCAGCCTGAAATTTTCTTTGAAGATGCTTGCCACAGGCTAACTTCCTTTTTCCGAAACAACATTCGTCCGATCTGAAGGCCCCAGGTTTGCTCCGAACCTCCCTCAAACCGCAATTGGGTCAAAGGAATTTTCATTTCGGCATACCAGCCTTTTTCGTCCTTGCTTGTTTTAACCAGCCAAATCGGGTCCCATGTATTGTCTTCATCGCCGTCGTTACTGATTATAAAATCACATTTAATTCCGGCGGCATTTACCATGAACGAAAAAGCAGTGCGTTTGTCGAAATATGAGTCGAATTGAGCGGCTACAAAATCGCCATCCTGCTCATCGCGACGTGTCAAACGTTGTACAATGCTGTCAGGACTCGAGTCCCAGCATTTAAAACCAACATAGATATTGTATTCGTCGAGCAAAACCGCAAACTCTGTTTTCTGCGATGGTTTCTTTCCTTCCGAAGGTTCATATTGCGTGAAGTCATCCTGCCAACGAGCTTCGCGCCAGGCTTGCTCATCCAGTTTTCCATCAATAGATATCTGATTTTTAGAACATTCCCCAACATAATATTCTTTTTTCGCCTGAGTTTGGCCAAATACATGAAAGATTGAAGCAAACAAAAGCCCGGCCAACAAATAGAGTCTTGGTTTCATGAACATTGTTTTTACACCTTTAAAGACTCATGAAAAGCGTTTCCGTTACAGGTTTTTGCCTTTTTATTGAAAAAATTGCTGCGTTAGTGAAATCGTTAGTCCTAAAATAAAAAAGAGCTACAACTCATCATTGTAACTCTTTGATTCACTTCGTGGAGAATATCGGAATCGAACCGATGACCTTTTGACTGCCAGTCAAACGCTCTAGCCAACTGAGCTAATCCCCCGTTTGAGGCGACAAATATATAAATATTTTGTGTTTGACCGCATAGTATTAGTGAAACTTCGAATTCCTTTTCCTGATATTTCTGTAACAGTCTTTCCTTTTTAAATGAAAAAGGGCCACTCTATACATAGAATGGCCCAATATAAATCATGCAAATCACCTGCTAATTAAACATATAGCGAATGCCAAGCTGCAATTGCCAGCAGTTCGATTGGTTGTTATACACGCTAAATGATTTTGTAGGTAATTGTTTTTGTCCATTAACTGTGGTATAGTACATTGTGTAAATTGGTTTATTTGCAGCATCCTTGCCTGCATAACCCAATATCTTCCCATAATTAGAAGGAGCTGACGTTTGAGTAACGCCCCAAGAATCGTTGATAAAGTTTCCAACATTCAAGATATCAACACTAAGCTGTATCGTGTTTCTTGTTTTTCCAGCTTTCACTCTGAAATCCTGGGAAATCTTTAAGTCAAATCTATTTACCCAAGGCATTTTAGCTGAATATGCTTCTGCATACTTACCTTTATTTTTGCTTAAATACGAATCTTGTTCAACAAAATTCCAGAAAGCATCAGCTTGTTGAGCCGCAGTAAAATAAACAACTTTAGTTTTACTGTCAATTATATCTTTAAACTGAATTTCATCCTTGCTGTTGGGAATATACATCAGGTCGTTGTTCACACCATCCTGATTCATATCCGAAGAATAAACCCAGCTATATCTTCCAGTATTGTACCCACTATAATACAAGCCGATATTCGTTGCAAAATTCTTCGCATACTCAATCCGATAACTAATAGAACCAACCACTTTGTTCGGAGTAACATACTGCGAATTTTGTAATCCCAGGTTATTTGGACCATCAATCGAAGCTTGGTTTTGCCATGCAGAATTGGCCTGGCTTCCAGGATTTCCGGAAATTTCTTTTATCACTGTATGAGTATATGCGATCATACCTTTCAGGTTTTTCACCGGTTCTGCGGTTAAAGTTCCGTTCAATGTATAACCGTATCCCTTACTGGTGTTGATTAGAACCTCAGCATCGTTTACTTTCGAATTAATTGTCTTACTTGTATAAATATAACGATTGTCTGGTCCGCTAAAACGTCCAAAGCCAGAAGCTACCGGATCAGGTACATTTGCATTCACCTGACAAACAGCGTTAATATCTTTAGAATACATTCCCTCAACCGATAATGCCATTGGGAACGTTGTTGGTATTTGATAATCAACAGCAAGCGAACTTTTCCATACTTGCGGGAGTTTAAAATTGTGATCTACAGCTGCGATAGAGCTAGGAAGTGCTGCTACAGCCGTTGTTGGCAAACCTAATGCACTAACCATCTGATTTACATCGGTGATAATTTTCCCATTCTGAGTTAATTTTGGCAAATCAGCAGGTATCGACGTAGAACTACGAACAATCGTATTTTGAACCATACCTCCATTGGTAGGCATGTTGGTAAAAAATACCAATGGAATACGTCCGGTAAAGATACCAGTTCCGCCTCTTACTTTTAATGTTTTGTCTCCATACACATCCCAGTTAAATCCAATACGCGGAGAAAGTAATAATTTGGAAGTAGGCCATTCTCCTGTGTTAATTTTTCTATTATCAAGGAATGTAAGTTTAGAAATCTCAGTATTTTCAATCAAGTCATTCAAATACATAGTCAAGTCGCCACGAAGACCGTAAGTAATTTTCAAATCTTTGGTAACATTCCATTCGTCCTGAACATATAAAGACGCCTGTCCAAATTTTAAATCTGCCACTGGGCTCAATTCTCCGCCATAACCATATGTTAGTCCAAAAGATTCTGGAGTTGCTCCATTAATAAAATCGCTAAGGCTCTTGAACCGATAGTACCCTGTTCCATATCTCATGAAAGAGTTTGAAACATACTGATTTTCATAATTTACGCCGCCAGTTAAGGTATGGGCTCCTAAAGAATAAGTAAAGTTATCTGTTATACTAAAAATATTATTTTTTACTCCGTTGTTCCAGGAAAATAATTCGTAACCAGCCGACATGTAGGCATCACCATCTTTCATGATATCGATATGTGGAAATGGAGAAGAAAGTGACCCGCGAATATCTTCAATATGAGTATAAGTAGCCAATATCTGATTTGACATTTTACTATTCAACCGCGTATTTAACTCTGCTGTAAACGAATGCACTAAATTATCCATTGAATAGCAGTTATTTCTGAATGCCATAGCATTTTGAGAAATACGCCCAGAAGTTAATTTAGTAGCAGCAGTTGACGTTGCATTCGTAGCAACATCTGCTGTATTCTTGGTGTAATTATATCGAACAGTGAATTTATTATCATTATTAATATTCCAGTCGATACGTGCAAGCATCTTTTTATTCACATTTCCACCATCATAGTTTGTGTATGACCCAGCGTCATATCCGTATTTCGAAGACAAAGTACTTTTAAACGACTCCATATCAGCCGCAGTGACTCTTGTAATATTCTGGTCAGCGTTAGCTACTCCGTCTGTCGAAAGTTTCCATTGTTGAATGGGTTGGGGTGAATCTGTATATTCGCCGTTTACAAAAAAGAATAATTTATTTTTAATTATAGGACCTCCCAATGTAAATCCATAAGTGTTTGTTTTATCGGTTGGGCGAGTACCTAAATCGTATCCATCAACTGAGTTTCCTCTCAGATTTTGATTCCGCATAAATGAATATGCAGCTCCTTTTAACTGATTTGTTCCACTTTTAGTAATAGCATTAATTCCCGCACCAACAAAATTGGCTTGCTTAACATCAAAAGGTGCTATGGTAACTTGCAATTCTTCAATTGCATCCAGCGATATAGGATTACCTCCTCCGGGAAGACCAGTACTTAATCCAAAGTTATTATTAAAATTAGCTCCATCAATGGTAACATTATTCAAACGACCATCTCTTCCGCCAAACGAATTATCTGCTCCCGAATATGGGGAAAGCCTGGTGAAATCGCTTAAGCTCCGGTTAATTGATGGCAAAAGTGTCATCTGTTCAGTAGAAATATTCGTGGACGCACCAGTTTTGCTGGTACCAAAGGCTGAAGGTTTCGCTCCAACTACAATCACTTCTTCAACACTAACATTTTCTTCTTTTAATGTTGCATTCAAGACAAAGGACTGCCCAAGATAAAGTGTAATATCGGAGTACTTCACCTTATTGTATCCGACAAATGAAACCTCAACCTGATAAGGTCCACCTGTACGCATACCTTGAAGAGTAAACATACCTTCACCATTCGTAATAGTACCATACTGAGAACCAGACGGTTGGTGAACGGCGACAATAGTTGCGCCCGGAAGTGGTTCATTGTTTGCATCGGTAACTTTACCTGAAATACCCGAAGTAGTAACCTGGGCAAATCCGGTAAACACGAACGCAAAAAATGCAATTAGAACTAAGTAAACTTTTAGCGTCTTTTTCATAGAAAAACTAATTTAAATTTCAGAACAAAGAAATATAATTGATATAATCAAAAACTAAATCGTTTCTTACTATAATGTTATCTTTTGGTTTCAAATCGATTAAATCGCCAATTGAGGTCTTCACCTGCGGTGCTTCATTTGACCCACTTCTTCGTTGAAAATTACAATATATTACCGATTCCCAAAAAGCGAATTATCAACACCCGAACTATTAATAAATTGTTGATAAATTTTTTCGTTTTAATTCAAGAATCATTTGTATTTCTCATTAAAAATCTATAGACATTCACAACAAACCGTTCTGGTGGACACAAAATGACCTCTCAAACAATTCATTTACTGAGCTGTTTTTATCTCAGAAAAATCTATTTTTGCACGCTATTTTAGTGCGAATTAATAATTGCATGTGATGGAAAATAAAGAAATCCGGCAAATGCTTGATGAAAAGGGATTTATCGATGAGCCAATAAGCCCGGAAGTAAAATTGGTGGAAGAAATAAATCGCTTAAAAAAGGAGAAAAACGCTGTTATTCTAAGTCACTATTATGTGGAAAGCGATCTTCAGGATATTGCTGATTATGTAGGAGATAGCCTTGGATTAGCACAGGAGGCCGCCAAAACTACCGCCGATTTAATTGTTTTTGTGGGTGTTCATTTCATGGCCGAAACAGCCAAAATAATTAACCCATCGAAAAAGGTAATTCTGCCCGATTTAAAAGCCGGTTGCTCGTTGGCCGACTCGGCTCCGGCAGACAAGTTTGCTGAATTTAAAGCAAAATATCCTGATCATCAGGTAGTTTCGTACATTAACTGCACAGCTGATTTAAAAACAATGACCGATGTAGTCTGTACTTCGGCCAATGCGTTGAAAATTGTGAACAGCTTTCCTCCGGATCAAAAGCTGATTTTTGCTCCTGATAAAAACCTCGGGAACTATATCAACAGCCTTACTGGCCGCGAAATGGTTCTGTGGGATGGTGCCTGCATGGTACACGAAAAATATTCTGTTGAAAAGATCATCGAACTGATGGATCAACATCCGGATGCCGAGTTTATTGCCCATCCTGAGTGTGAAAAACCGGTTTTACTACTGGCCAAATATATTGGCTCAACAACTGCACTTTTAAACTACGTCGGCAAAAGCGACAAAAAGAAGTTCATCGTTGCTACCGAAAGTGGCATTTTGCACCAGATGAACAAAGCCTGTCCGGATAAAATTTTCATTCCGGCTCCATCGGTCGATTCAACATGCGGATGCAACGACTGTTCGTTCATGAAACTAAACAGCTTGCAGAAATTATATATCTGCCTGAAAAACGAGTTGCCCGAAGTTACTTTATCTGCCGAAGTCATCGAAAAAGCGCAAATCCCGATCAAACGGATGCTCGAAATATCGAAATAAGAAAATCAATCAATATTTGCAGGGGAGTAATTCAATATTGCTCCCCTTTTTTTGATCCCGGGACACATCTAATTTTCATAATTGTTAGCTTTTATAAAGTCACAGAACTTTATAAAATTCTGCTTCAATGACTTAAATCTTCTGAAGAAATCAAAAAATTGCTTTTTTTTTGCAAAATACGATCATCGAATTTTCATCCTATGACCAACAAAATCTTATCCGTTCTCCTGATTGTCGTTCTTTTTGTTGCATGTAACAAAGAGAAAGCATTGATTCGGAATCAGGAGCGTTTAGCCGACATTCAGCACATGCTAAATGTTCAGAAAGAGTTGACTTCAAAAAGTAAAACTCCGATCTGGACTATTTTCGACCAGAAACTTTCTGCGCAAGAAAAGCAGGCACTCGAATTCATCTATGCCTATGCTCCATTGAGCGATTTGGCCGATTATCAGCCCGAATTTTTCCGGAAAAATGTGCAATATAGCCTGAAAGCCCGAGCCGAAATGCCTTGGGGAAAAACCATTCCGGAGGAAGAATTTCTGCATTTCGTGCTGCCTTTGCGCGTGAACAACGAAAACCTCGATAATTTCCGAGAAGTGATGTACAACGAAATCACCAGTCGCGTGAAAGGCATGGACATGAAGCAGGCCGCACTCGAAATCAACCACTGGTGCCACGAAAAGGTGAACTACCGCGGAACCGATTCACGTACCAGCGCGCCGCTCAGTACCGTGAAAAAGACTTTCGGGCGTTGCGGCGAAGAATCGACTTTCACTGTAACCGCTTTGCGTACCGCCGGAATTCCGGCTCGTCAGGTGTACACGCCGCGCTGGGCTCACTCCGACGACAATCACGCCTGGGTCGAAGTTTGGATCGATGGCCAATGGCACTACCTCGGCGCTTGCGAGCCCGATGTTGATCTGGATATGGGCTGGTTCGACGAGCCGGCAAAACGCGTGATGCTGGTACATACCCGAGCCTACGGAAAATATTTTGGGTCGGAAGAAGTGCTGACTCCGGAAGAACGTTTTTCGGAACTGAACCTCACTTCGCACTATGCCACCACAAAAAAAGTGACCATTTCAGTTAAAAACGAGGATGGTACGCCTGCCGACAGCGCCAAAGTTGAATTTCAGTTGTATAATTACGCCGAATATTACCCCATTGCCACAGGCTTTACCAATAAGCAAGGCTTTTCGAGCCTGACAACCGGAATGGGCGACCTGGTGATCTGGGCTGCCAAAAACGGAAAGTTTGGCTATCAGCGCTTCTCCATTCCTGAAAAAGACACACTGCAACTGGTGCTGAACCAAACCACTCCGGCCAATGCAAGCGAAACCTGGGACTTGGTACCGCCACATGCCGCCAAAGTGGAAAGCAAAGTCACTCCGGAACAAAAGAAAGCCAACGACATCCGGTTGGCGAAGGAAGATGAAATCCGGAATGCCTATATGAAAACGTTCAAAGATTCAGCTTGGGTAAAGGAATTTGCAGTGAAAACAAAGCTGCCGTTTGATACCATTTACCGGTTCATCAAACTGAGCTACGGCAACTGGGACCAGATTTCGGCTTACCTCGAAAAGAATGCCCCGACCAACCGCAGCACCGTTCTGGAACTTGCCATTCAGCTGGCTGACAAGGATTACAGCGATGCTCCCGAATCAATTCTGACAGACCATCTGGTTCAAACCACTCAACTCGGTTTGCAAAAACAGGTTCCGAATAAAGAACTGTTCACCAAATACGTTCTCGCCCCACGCATCGCCCTGGAAAACCTGAGCGCATGGCGCAGCTTCCTGGCAACTTCATTTGGTCCTGAAATGGCCAATTCTGCCCGTACCGATATTTCAGCACTCACCAACTGGATTCGTGAGAATATCCAGGTAAATACCGAAGCCAATAAACATTCGCGCGCGCCGCTCACCCCGATTGGCGTGTACAATTTGCGTGTAGCCGATCCGCTTTCGCGCGACATTTTCTTTGTGGCTGCCTGCCGCACGTTTGGCATTCCTGCCCGACTGAATCCTGAAACACAAATTCCGGAGTACAACAAAAACGGTCAATGGCTGCGCGCCGGTTTCGATCAGTCGGTAGTTGCACAGCCCGAAAAAGGTTTTCTGAAACTCACAGATAAAGGCAACGCCGTGGCTCCGCAATATTACCTGCATTACACCATCGGATTCCTGAAAAACGGTTTTTACCGTACCCTTGAATTTCCGGAAGGTGGCAACCTGACCAACACCGCTAAACCAATTGAACTGGAAGTGGGACAATACTCGCTGGTTACCGGAAACCGCCAGCAGGATGGTTCGGTGCTGAGCCAAATGACCTTCTTCACCATTGAAAAAGGAAAACAAACAACCGTGCCGGTTGAATTGCGCAAACAATCGGGCGAATTGAAACCAAGCGGAAAACTCGATTTTAACGCGCTGAACCTGCAAAAGACTGCCGATAACAGCACGGTGAACTTATCATCGGTAGTCGGTAGCAAATATGCCGTTCTGGTAGTAATAGATCCCGACAAGGAACCATCGAAGCATATATTGAACGACCTCGGCCCGTATGTCGATCATTTCAATAAATGGGGTGGCCAATTCGTATTTGCCATGCC
>DAOPZV010000100.1:0-14471 GCA_035353575.1 Prolixibacteraceae bacterium
GACAATAAACTGGTTTGTGCATTCAGTACTTCGGTGTAAGTCGCCGTTCCGTAGGTCAGCAATTCTTTGGTGTAATCAACCGATTTTACGAGTGCACCAAGCTGTTGCTGGCGAAGCGCAGATTTCTTCACTGACGATTCGTACGAACCCAGCGCATTGTGCACTTCCTGACCTGCTTTCAGCAACGTATTTTTGAAACTGATCAAGGCTTCTTCCTGTTGTGCTTTAGCAACTTTTAGCCGGGTAGTATTGGCTCGTTTGGCAAATAAAGGCTGAGCCAATCCGCCAATCACATTGGCTGCAAAAGCAGTTGGATCAAGCAATTTGCTTAGATCGGAAGCTGCAAATCCTGCTGAAGCAGTTACTGTGAGCGCAGGGAAAAAATACGACCGGGCACTGTTTGTGAGTTCCCATGCGTTCATTACCGAAAATTCGGCCTGAGCAACATCCGGGCGATTATCGAGCAACTGCGCCGGAACTCCTGTTCTCAGCAATGCCGAAAGCGATTGATCGGCCATTTTGCCTCTCTCAATATGTCCGGCAGTACGCCCGAGCAATGCGCAAAGTGCATTTTCGGCTTCGCGGATCTGTTGTTCCAGATCGGGAATCGTCACTTCGGCTGCGTACCGGGTCGCTTCACTCTGAACAACTGCTGCGCCGTTTACTTTTCCACTACTCTGTAAAACCTTCATCGTTTCAACCAAATCGATGTTGTTTTTCACCGTTTGGCGAGTAATTTCGAGTTTGGCATCCAAACTCAGCAAAGTATAATAAGCCGTAGCTATATTCGAAATCAACCGGGTTTGAACGGCCTTCTTTGCAGCATCAGTTGCCAAAAGGCTGGCATACGATGCTCGTTTTGCACTTCGCAGCTTTCCCCACAAATCAATTTCCCAGCTCGCATCGGCCGACAACTGGTAGTAATTAACCTCGCGAGGGCCGCTTGGATAAAGCGTTTCCGGATTCCGTGTGTAATTCCGCTTCCCGTTAGCCGTAATTCCTGGCAGTAAATTGGCCTTGCTTTGCGAAAAATAGGCTTCGGCTTCGGCTACTTTCAAAATAGCGGTTTGCAAATCGGGATTGTTGGTAAGTCCTTCCTGAATAAGCTTCTGGAGATAGCTTTCGGTGAAAAGTTCTTTCCAGGGTTTGCTTGCCAATGTGGTGGTGTCAGTAATCACCGTATCGCCATACAGTTTTTCGGTCGAAACCATTCCCCTCTGGTAATGGCGCGGTGTACTGCAAGCGCCAAAAATCACAGCAAGCGCCAGTATCAGGATAAAATATCTAATCGAATTTGTTCTCATAATTCTGTCGTTTCTTCGTGATTTAGCCTTCAAATTCTTCTTCTTCACCTTCCAGACAATTCATTTCAGAAATTTGTTGCCTTTCGGGTTTTGTCAATTTTTCCTGAAGTGTCTGGAAAATAACATACATGGTTGGAATAACCAGAATACCGATCATCGTTCCGACTAACATTCCACCAACTGCGCCAACACCAATCGAACGATTTCCGTTTGCTCCAACGCCTCCACCAACAACCAAAGGAATCAATCCAAAAATCATTGCAAATGATGTCATCAAAATGGGTCGCAAACGAGCCGTAGCTCCTTCAATAGCTGATTGCATAATGCTTAAACCGCGGTGCCTGCGCTGTAGCGCAAACTCAACAATCAGGATGGCATTTTTAGCCAAAAGCCCGATAAGCATAATGAGCGAAATCTGGAGATAAATGTTGTTTTGTACACCCATGATTTTGGCAAAGATGAACGAACCTGCAATACCAATTGGCAAAGAGAAAATAATTGAAAGCGGCATGATATAACTTTCGTACTGCGCAGCCAGAAGGAAATACACGAAAATTACGCTGAGGGCAAAAATCCAAATCGACTGGTTGCCCGAAGAAATTTCCTCGCGGGTCAATCCTGAAAACTCATATCCGTAACCAGCAGGTAGCGTCTCGGCGGCAACTTCCTGAACGGCTTTGATTGCCTCTCCGGTACTATACCCGAAGTTTGGCGCGCCGGTAACAGAGATTGCCGTGTACATATTAAATCGTGAAATATTTTCCGGGCCATAAACTTTCTTCAGTGAAACGAACTCGGTAATTGGCGACATATCTCCTGAAGATGTCTTCACGAAGATGCTGTTCAAATCTTCCGGATTTCCCCTGAAATTGGGTTCTGCCTGAACCATAACGCGGTATTGCTTCCCAAAGCGGTTGAAATCAGAAGCATAATAACCTCCGACATAACCTTGCAAAGCTGTTAAAACAGTGCTGGTTGAAATGCCCGATCGTTTACATCTTGCCACATCAACATCAACCTGATATTGCGGAAAATTGGTATTAAATGAAGTCATGGCATACTGTATTTCAGGACGTTGAGACAACTGTCCCAAAAACTGCCTTGCATTTTGCTCAAACACTTTTATGTCGCCTCCGGTTTTGTCCTCCAGCTTCAAATCGAATCCGTTGGAGAAGCTGAAACCAGGAACCATCGGTGGCGAGAATATTGTAATTCGTGCATCTTTTATCGATGAGGTCATAGCCATAATACGGCCAATGATTGAATTCTGATCTTGTCCCTTGCCCTTCCTCTCTTCAAAAGATTTCAAGCTGCAAATCATCATGCCATAAGAACTTCCCGCACCACTAATCATCGAATTTCCAATAATCATTGAACGACCGTCAACTTCAGGAATACTTGCCAACATGCTGTCAACCTTAAATACAACCTGTTTGGTTCGTTCTGTTGAAGTTGCAGGAGCCATACTGATGTCAACAAAAAACTTACCGGTATCTTCTGATGGTACAAATCCTGTTGGAGTTGTTTTCATTAAAAAAACAAGAATACCGACAAATACAAAAATCAATGCTACAGAAAGCCATTTCTTTTTTGCAAAGAAATTGACGGAATGCCGGTATCGGTCAGTCATACTTTCGAATGCAACGTTGAACGAAGTATAAAAACGTTGCATAAAGTTTTTGTTGTGATGTTCGCTTTCTCCATGAGGCTTCAGGAATATAGCGCAAAGTGCCGGACTTAACGTTAGCGCATTTACCGCAGAAATTACAATTGCAACTGCAAGCGTAATACCGAACTGTTTGTAGAAAACGCCGGTTGTACCATTTATAAATGTTACCGGGATAAACACCGCCGACATCACCAGTGTGATAGAAACAATGGCTGTCGAGATCTCGCTCATTGCCGAAACAGCTGCTTCCTTCGCATTCTTTGCTCCCTGGTCGAGCTTGGCATGAACGGCCTCGACAACAACAATAGCGTCGTCAACCACAATCCCAATTGCCAAAACCAATGCAAAAAGAGTAAGGAGGTTAATGGTGAAACCAAACAAGCTCAGAAAAAAGAATGTACCAACAATAGCAACCGGCACCGAAATAGCCGGAATAAGGGTTGCCCGAAAGTTCTGCAAGAAAAGGAAAACCACAATAAATACCAGCACAAATGCTTCGAGCAAAGTATGAAGCACCTTTTCGATAGAACTGTTTAAGAAGTCGTTGGCATTAACAGTGATTTTGTATTTCACTCCTGAAGGGAACGATTTGGTGGCTTCATCAAGTACTTTCTGGGTTTCGATAATAACGTCGCGTGCATTTGATCCGGGCGACTGGAAAACCGCAATGGTAATCCCTGGCTGATTCATTGCATAAGTAGAAACCGAATAGCTCAATGCACCAAGCTCAATGCGGGCAACGTCTTTCAAACGCAGAACATTCCCTTGTTTATCAGCACGAATAATAATGTTTTCAAACTCATTTGGCTGGCTCAATTTTCCTTTGTACTTCAGTACATATTCAAACGATTGATCGTTACGCTCTCCCAAACGGCCGGGCGCAGCTTCCAAACTTTGTTCGTTCAAAGCCGCAATGACATCCGAAGGCATTAATCCATAAGCCGACATAACTTCAGGCTTCAGCCAAACGCGCATAGAATAATCTTTCCCGCCAAAAACAGAGGCATCGCCAACTCCGTTTACACGCTGAATCTGCGGAAGAAGATTGATCTTTGCATAGTTCTGAAGAAAAGTTTCGTCGTATTCGCCGTTCTCGCTATACAACGAGAAAATCAACAGCATACTTGGCTGACGTTTTGCCACAGAAACACCTGCGCGGGTTACTTCAGCCGGCAAAATAGCATTTGCTCTCGATACACGGTTTTGAACATTAACGGCAGCCATATCGGCATTCGTTCCTTGCTTGAACGACACCTCGATTGAGGCTGTTCCGTTGTTACTGGCCGAAGAGTTCATGTAAATCATGTTCTCAACCCCGTTTATTTGCTCTTCAAGAGGAACAACAACACTTTTTAATACTGTTTCGGCGCTTGCTCCTGTGTAGCTCGCCGAAACACGGATCGTTGGCGGTGCAATATCGGGATATTGCTCAATGGGTAAACTTATCAATCCAAGTACACCCAAAATGACGATTATGATAGAAATGACCGAAGATAAAATCGGTCGTTCAATAAACCTTCTGAACATAGACTTCCTATTTTAATTTTTTGGCTTGTCGGCAGCTGGCTGGTTTTCAGAAAGACTTCCAACCTCAACCAGTTTCGGTTTAATAGGGGTATCGTTGCGAAGCGAGGCAATTCCTTCAATAACAATTTTATCGCCAACATTCAAACCGCTTGTAACGATATACGATCCCTTCAGATTACCAATAATTATACTTATCTCAGTATTTTTCACTTTGCTGTCAGCTCCAACCACATACACAAAATATTTGCCCTGCAATTCGTATGTTGCTTTCTGCGGAATGATAATAGCAGATTCAACAAACTGTGGAATTCGAACCTGGCCGGTTCCACCGCTGCGCAGCAAAGCTTCAGGATTAGGGAAGGTGGCACGTGCATTTACCGCCCCGGTTTGCGAATCGACTAGCCCGCTTGCCGTTTCGATTCGTCCGGGTTGATTATATATTGAATTGTCAGCCAACACCAGCGATACATCGGGTAGTTTCTTAAATTTCTCCTGAAGATTTTTCCCTTCCAAGCCCTTGGTAAGCTGCAGAAATTCCTTCTCGTTGAAGGAAAAATACGCATACATTTTTGTCGTATTCGAAATAGTGGTCAGCGGATCAGTATTGGTTGCACTCACCAAACTTCCGACACGGTAAGGAAAAATTCCGATTGTACCATCGGCCGGGCTGGTGATATTTGCATATTGCAGGTTTGCTTTGGCGTTCTCAAGATTTGCCTTTGCCTGCGCCAGTTGTGCTTCTTTCAGTTTCAGTGTAGATTCAACCGATTCCAGTTCGAATTTGCTGACAATGTTTTTTTCAACCAATGGCTTGGTTTTCTCCAGGCTGATGCGAGCCGAAACCACATCGGCTTCCGAAACTTTCACCGAAGCTTCGGCCGACCTGACTGTTGCCTGCAGATCGTTCGAATTCAATTTAAAAAGGACCTGACCTTTGTGAACCTGTGCGCCCTCGTCAACCAAAATCTGATCGATATATCCTGTAATTTTCGACCTGATCTCTACGGTTTGCTGACCTTCAAGCTTTGCCGGATAATCTTTGAAAAGCTGAGTTGATTGTGCTGATACTGCAATCACCGGATACTCTTTAACCTGTCCACCAGGCCCGCCGGGACCAGCCTGTTGCTTTTTGCCACAGGCAACAACAGCCAAAGCGATCAGTCCCAAACTTAAATTTCTGACGTTTTTAATTGTTCCCATATTTTCTATTTAGTTGTGTATTTGTTCTCGTTAAATAAGTCTTCAGCCGATCCACCGTTCTCCTGTATCTTATTCAATACCTGCTGAAAGATTTTATATTCTTTTCCCTCAATTCCGCTTATTAATTTTTGCGAAACTTCAAAGTTCAATTGCATGATTCGATTCATCATCTCCCTACCCTTCTGAGTTAAAACCAGATTTTTCTTTCGCTTGTCGTCACTATTTGGCACCCTGACAACATACTCTTTTTCAATCAGGTTGTCCAATTGCCTAACGATAATAGATTTATCTTTTTGAAGATGATTAGCAATATCTTGTTGGATTAGCGTAGGATCCGATTCGATCATTCGAAGCATAACAAATTGTTCAAAAGTTAGCTCTATCTCTCTGTTTTTAAATTCGATGGCCACCTGATTCAAAAAAATCCGGAGTGTCCTTCCCAACATATATCCCAACGTTTTTATTTCTTCCATTGTAAAACAATTTCAAAAACAAAAGTATTCCATAATAGTTGACTTTTGCAACTATTTGCTGTTAAAAACATTAAACAATTGCTCGGAATGCGTAAATATCTGACTACCTGTTGATTGATTTGTTATTTTTCTGTAAAGAGGGCCAGTCCAAGTCCAAATGTCACAAAATGATTGTTGGAGTAGGGATTGTATGTGTACGTCAAATTTAAGGGACAGAGAAGTTTTTTGGAGAGCTTTATTTCTTTGCTGAGCGCCAAACCGGAGTTTACGCATGCGAACTCATCGGCATAATAACCTTTAAAGGGAGTTAACCCTACAAACGGTTCTGCATCAATATCTAATAAACTAAATGGATACTTAAATTCGACATAAGTGGAAAAGAAAGGATTTCCTGTACTTTCATTTTTGTCACAGGTTAAAAAAGTTCCAACCATCCATTTAAACTTGCTTTTTTCGCCTGAATAATTGTCAACCGAAAACTCCAAAGTGTGCCGGTTTTCTCCATTCCTGAAGTTGAAGAAACTATTCGTTTCTCCGATTTCCGGCACATAATAGTCATACACCGAAAGGGTTAATTCCCCTATCTGGTACGATGGAATTAAATCAATTTCGGAATAACTTTTATTTAAAGTTTTGGCAGCCCAAAAATTCAAGCTAAAATTTCCTTTAGATAGGGTAATCGAAGGTTCAATTGCGGGGGCATCGCCGAGTTTAGATCCGCGCCAGACATGACGGCTTTGAAGAGTTATTTCTGCTTCCGAAACAGTAAATTGACCAAAAGCAACAATCGCAAAAAAAAGAAAAAGCGACAGAAAAAGTATTCTCTTCATAGCAGGGGGATTTTTATCCAAAAATAAAACTTTCAATCAGAATTACATATCTTTCGAAAAGTTTAGCAAAAAATGAGCGAAAGATTGTTCATTATTCACCCAAAAAGCGATTAAAACCGTCAAATTCCAGGAAAAAATATAAATTGCCTTGAAATACTAAACTCTAAAATTCGGATTATGAAACGAGTCGCCTTTCTTGCAGTGTTTATCATTCTTTCCATAGTTGTTCGTGCTCAGGATTCACAAAAAATTACGGGTATCTGGTGGAATAATGAAAAAACATCGAAGATCGAAATCGTGCAAACAAATGGCGAGTTTGTTGGAACTGTAATATACATCGCACCCGAAAAATATGTTAATGGGGAGCCTGAGAAAGACAATATGAACCCAAACCTGAAATTACGAACAAGATCGCGCCTCGGGATTCAGGTTTTAAGTGGACTGAAATACAGCGCCTCAGAAAAGCAATGGGTTGGCGGAAGAATCTATGACCCCACAAACGGGAAAACCTATGATTGTTATGCATGGTTCGACGGGAATGACAATGTATTGAATATTAAGGGCTACGTTGCCGGAATAAAATGGCTTGGGAGATCAACCACATGGGCCCGTACAACAAAATAAATTGCAAAATTTAAGCTTAAGAATAATTAACTAAATAGAACTAACCTAATTATCGCCGAAACAAAGCTTTTACTATTTTTGTTTTTGATTTACGAATCAGAGGCCATGAGCAATTTGTGTTTATTTACGAAGGTATGTCTTCAGCTTTTCTCATGAATGTTTTTCCTTCCAGATTCGGGATTATTAATTAACAACGCATTAGAGATGAAACTTTCCAGAACAAAAAAGGCAGGAATTGTTATTGTTGGAGTTTGTGTATTTGCAATTAGTTTTTTCAGTTTCAAGCAAGACGACAAGAATTTTCAAATCGCAAAAAACCTGGATATTTATTACACCCTGTTTCGGGAGCTAAACTTGTTTTATGTTGACGAAGTTGATCCGACCAAACTGGTAAAAACCAGTATTGATAAAATGCTCGAATCGCTCGACCCATACACCAATTTTATTCCTGAAGATGATGTAGAAGATTTCAAGTTTATGACTACCGGCGAATATGCCGGTATTGGCGCTTTGATAGGCAAACAGCATGGAAAAATAATTATATCTGAACCTTACGAAGGGTTCCCGGCACAAAAAAGTGGTCTGAAAGCAGGCGATATCTTGCTCGAAGTTGCCGGAAAATCAACTGACAAACTCTCGACCGAAGACGTCAGCGCCCTGTTGAAAGGTCCGGCTCAGAAACCCGTTACAGTTAAAATTCAACGCTATGGACAGAAAAAGCCTATGGACATCGAAATCACCCGGGAAAAAATCCAGATCGATCCGGTACCATACTACGGAATGCTCGATAAAGAAACCGGGTACATTCGCCTGTCTAATTTCACTGAAAACTGCGCTGAAAAAGTCAAAATTGCCCTTATCGATCTAAAGGAAAAGCAAGGCGCAAAATCGTTGGTACTCGACTTGCGCTCAAATCCCGGAGGTTTATTGATGGAAGCTGTCCGTATGGCCAACCTATTTGTTCCCAAAGGGCAGGAAATTGTGAGTACTCGTGGAAAAGTAAAACAATGGGATAAAGTCTATACGGCAACCGAAAACCCGGTTGATACCATCATGCCCATTGCTGTTTTAGTTAACCGAGGTTCGGCCTCGGCATCAGAGATTGTTGCTGGTGCAATACAGGATCTTGATCGCGGAATGATAATCGGAACCCGCACATTCGGGAAAGGCTTGGTTCAAACAACCCGCGACCTGAGCTACAATGCAAAACTCAAAATTACTACCGCCAAATATTACATTCCAAGTGGACGCTGTATTCAGGCGTTGGATTATTCGCACCGCAATGCCGATGGAAGTGTTGGTATTGTTCCTGATTCTCTCATATCTAAGTTTGAGACTAAAAAAGGTCGTATTGTATTTAATGGCGGAGGTGTTGCACCTGACGTAGCTGTTGATGACGAAACATTAAGCAACCTGGCTACAAACCTGATTACAAATTCAGTAATTTTTGATTATGCGACGGTATTTAACAGCAAAACTGACAAGATTGCCATTCCCGAGGAGTTTGAAATTACTCCTGAAATTTATGCCGACTTTTCGAAATACGTAAAGGATCAGAATTTTAAATACGAATCAAAAACTGAAGAACAACTTGACAATTTGCTCGACGTTGCCAAAAAAGAGAAATATTACGATATTTCGAAGGATGAATTTGAACAACTGAAACAAAAGCTGGGACACAATCTTGATCAGGATTTGCAGCATTTCAAAAAAGAAATATCCGACTTACTTTCCGACGAGATTGTTTCGCGTTACTATTACCAGAAAGGAGCTATAAAGGCCTCGTTACGTGAGGATTCAGATATAAAAAAGGCAACAGAAATTCTGCGCAAACCTGCCGACTATGCAGCCATATTTGATAAAGGGAGAGTCATAAAAGCAAACTAACGTTGTCGCAGAACCTAAAATATAAAACCCCGATTCTTTTCGAAGAACCGGGGTTTTATATTATATGCAACCGTCTAACTATAGAATCAACATTGCATCTCCGTATGTTCCAAAACGATACTTTTCTTTAATCGCTTCTTTGTATGCTTTCATTAAATTTTCATAACCAGCAAAGCCGGCAACCATCATCAATAATGTTGAAAGCGGCAAATGAAAGTTAGTCACCATTCTATTAGCTACACTAAAATCGTATGGAGGAAAGATGAATTTATTCGTCCAGCCTTCATAAGGTTTCAAATGTCCTTGCGTCGAAACAGAGCTTTCAATGGTTCTCATAACTGTCGTACCAACAGCGCAGATGTTTCGTCTGGCATCTTTTGCTTCATTAACTACCTGGCAGGCTTCTTCTGAAATCCAGATTTGTTCTGAATCCATTTTATGCTTGGTCAAATCTTCAACATCCACGCTTCTGAAATTACCAAGGCCGACATGGAGAGTTACATAACTAAATTTAACTCCCTTGATTTCGAGGCGCTTCAGAAGTTCGCGGCTAAAGTGTAATCCTGCAGTTGGAGCAGCAACAGCACCCTCGTGTTTTGCAAAAATCGTTTGATAACGGTCTTTATCTTCAGGCTGAACACTGCGCTTGATAAATTTTGGCAGCGGAGTTTCACCTAATCCGTACAATGTTTTCTTAAACTCGTCGTATGGCCCGTCAAAAAGAAACCTTAATGTACGTCCTCGCGAGGTTGTATTATCAATCACTTCAGCAACGAGCAAATCGTCTTCTCCAAAATATAGCTTATTACCAATACGGATTTTTCTTGCCGGATCAACGAGAACATCCCACAGACGTTGCTCGCGGTTCAATTCACGAAGAAGAAATACTTCGATTTCAGCGCCAGTCTTTTCCTTATTTCCATATAAACGGGCCGGAAACACTTTGGTGTCGTTGAAAATCAAGACGTCATTATCATCAAAATAATCAACAATATCTTTGAATACGCGATGCTCAATTTTCCCTGTATTCCGATTTAACACCAATAATCTCGATTCGTCCCTGTTTTGCGCCGGATGCAATGCAATTAATTCTTCCGGTAAATCGTATTTAAACTTCGATAATTTCATGTGTATATTTTTGTCTTTTTGATAAATATTCTTGTTTCTGGACTCTTAGCATCTACTTAACAAATGGCTTTTTACGAGTAACCTTTCAGTTTGTTTCAACAACAGAAAGCTTTTCTATAAAATCTTTCACTTTCCAGGATTCATCTACCGTGAAATTGCCAATTCTAGTTCGACGCAGGCCAACCAAATATGCTCCACTATTAAGGGCACGGCCTAAATCGCGAGCCAATGCCCTGATGTATGTACCTTTAGAACACACCACCCGAAGAACTATTTCTTTTTGTGAGAAACTCAAAACCTCAATTTCGCTAATTGTTATTTTTTTAGGCTGCAACTCCACATCGCTTCCTTTTCTCGCGTGCTCATAAGCTCTTTTCCCTTCAATTTTTACTGCACTAAACAATGGAGGAACCTGATCTGTTTCGCCTAAAAAACTTTTTAACGCAGTTTCCAATATCGCCGGAGTAATATGGTCGGTAGGAAAAAAATCAGTTTCACCTGTTTCAAGATCAAAAGAAGGAGTTGTTGCTCCAAGTTTCAGCGTGGCAACATATTCTTTTTCCTTTGCCTGAATCAAATCAATATTCTTTGTCTCCTTACCCGTGCAAACAATCATTAGTCCGGTTGCCTTTGGGTCAAGTGTGCCGGCGTGACCCACTTTCAGCTTTTTAACACCAGTTCGACGGGTTAAAAAATTTCGCAGTTTCCGCACAAGATCAAAGGAAGTCCAGTCCAACTCCTTATCAAAAAGAAGGATTTCTCCTTTTTGAAAATCATACTCATCAATGGATTTCCCCATCGTAAAACGCTTTAAAATAATTGATTTGAATCGGTTAGACCGTTCTGAATTTCAGGCCGCAAATATAGCGATTCAGTTAATAAATTAAAAAGGCCTGATTAACAAATAAATCTGAGAAACAGGATAATAGGAAGGTTTTTTTAATAATTGTTTCGGAGCTCAAAAAATACTACGGATAAAATATTCGCAAAAGATCAATTATTAATCATTAAACAGTTAATAATATGAACGTTATCCGAATTCGCAATTCGAAAGCAGAAAACCGTTAGCTTGTTAATCGATTGTTATTTCTTCGACTTTGGCTTTTTGATTATGGCGTAAATTTCAAAGATAAACCCGAAAAGCACAACCATTGGAGCCAAAGTTATTCTCCTGAAACTGAAAATTTCCGGATTAAAAGTTGATGGACTGCTCGCTTTACCGCCAGTCATTAAAATAAATCCTATAATAATGATAGCTAATCCTATAACCAGAAGTTTCAGGTTTTCTTTGCCAAGGGCAAATCCGTCCATATCGTCTAATCCTTTCATATATTTAAATTTTCGCTTAACATTCTACAATTTTGATATCAACGTCATCTTTTCAAATACTTTATCTACCGATTGAATAGCCATTTATATATTTTGAACCAGCATGGGTGCAAATGGCTATTTCATGTTTCGAATTCTAAAATTTGGCGTAAAGTTAGCTAAGTTTTCCAATTTGCAAATTGGAAAACTTAACCCGGCTAATAAAACAATTCATCGAATTTTAGGTGAATAAACCTATTGACAGCCATGTGCGTTGATGCCCACGAAATGAAAACCCCCAGAACGATTACCGTGAAAAAGACAATCCCGAAAATCGAGAAATCGTCGAGGCTGATTATACCGGTAAATTCTTTTGCGTACGACATCATCAAGACAAATAGCAGTACGTTTGCCGCCATGGCTCCAATTAATCCGTACTTAACACTTTGCTTAACAAAAGGTGCCCGAATAAACCTGTCGGTTGCACCAACCAGAAGCATGGTATTAATTATAAACCGCTGAGAATAGATTGAAATGCGGATAGTATTATTTATTAGAGTGAAGAAAATTACAAGAAGCAGAACAGAAAAGAAAAACAGAATGAAGCCAATTTTACTTACATTTTCGTTAATAATCTTTACCATATCGCGTTGATACGATACTTCTTTTATCTGCGGAAATTCAGTTAACTTCTTCTCTATAAGATCTAACTGACCGGGGTTGGCATAATCGGCCTTCAATTTAACATCGACAGAAGACAACAATGGATTATATCCCAAAAAACCAGAAAAATCTTCACCCAGATCTTTTTTCAATCTTTCAGCAGCCACTTCCTTATCTATAAACTCTGCTTCCTTCACAAAATTAGCAGTTTTGAGCGAAGCCAATAAATTGTCGATATCGCTCTGCTGAACATCTTCTTTTAACACCAGTGTAAAACCAATATTCTCGCGAACATATTTTGCCAACCGCTGCGCATTGAGCAAAACCACTCCCAACAGCCCGATCAGGAATAAAACCATCGAGATGCTGATTGTGGAGGTTAAATAGGATTTAAAAATTCGTTTATTCAGTTTCTGTGGCTGCGTTTTCCCTGACATCTCCTTCTACTTTTTTATCTTGAAAATATATACCAAATACCCGCCAATAGCCAGAAGCAACAAAATTGAACTAGCCAGCGAAACCTTGTTCCCAACGAAGTACGAAGCGGGTTCGAACTTGAATTCAATTTGGTGTTTTCCAGCCGGAATGACCATTGCGCGGAGCACATAGTCAGCCTGAATGTGCGGTGTTTCTTTTCCGTCAATAAAGGCTTTCCAACCTTTCGGATAATAAATCTCAGAGAAAACAGCCAATTGCGACCCACTGTTCACCGTGGCATCATATTTCAGGTAGTTGGGTTGATATTCTGTCAGTTTAATTTCGCCTTCGCCTGTTCCTGAAGTAAAACCTTCCAGCGACTTGCCAAAGCTCTTATTTACGACAGCTGTCGATTTAGGATCGAAACTTTTGATTGCAGCAACTTCCTGATCGGCATTATCGACCACTTTTACAGATTTCACTAACCATGCGTTGCCCATTGCGTGAGAATTTGGCAGCGGTGGCTGATTTAAATCGTATATCAAATATTTCGTGTTCAGCATGTTGATGACCGACAATTGGGTCATCAGCGAATCCGCATTTTCAGATTTCTGAAGCCCCTGAATCAAAAGCTGCATTTCAGGTTCAATGGCATAAGAATACAGTTGGTTGTAGCGTTTCATTTTCGCACCGTGGTAACCTCCCAGCGACTTGTGAAAGAACGATGTTCTGGCGTCGGCCATCGGGTTTTGCAGGTTCAGCACACGGTAATACAAATCTTTATCTTTCTTGATTTCCTTGTCAACCGGCATTTCCTGGAACGGAACAGCTACTTCGCGTTGCGAGCTGAAGTTGTCGTTGTTGAAGTATTTCTTGTTCACAGGCCACATATCGACCAAAACCAAACCAACCCACAAAACGATCGCGTACTGCGCTTTGATCTTGTTGTTCCAGTAAGCCCACAAGCCAGCGGCAGCAAGGGCTACAAATATAAAGGTGCGGAAAGCATCGATACGCAACACCGATTTACGGTCGGCAATCAACGCATCAATCAATTGCTGTGGCCAGCCCATTTTTAGGTATTGAGCATCAGTACTTCCGGAGAAACTTCCGGCCAAACCCGGAATGATTGCAAAAATCAAGGCTAAGCCACCGGCAATTCCGGCCGAATATTTTAGTGCTTTCATAAACTCAGCCGACGAAATTTTCCGTTGATAAACTTCTTTTATAGCCAGTACTCCAAGCAGGGCCATTGCAAACTGCTGAATGACAATAATATTTTTAACGTCGCGAAACTTGTTGTAACCCGGGAATAAATCGAGCATTAGGTTGGTGAGGATGGAGAAATTCTTACCCAACGACAAAAGCAGCGAGACGACAAACACGGCAGCCAGCCACCATTTGTCTTTGCCTTTCACGACGAAAAGCCCGAATACAAAAA
>DAOPZV010000101.1:0-14442 GCA_035353575.1 Prolixibacteraceae bacterium
TGCTCGAATATGGTGAATGAAATGTTTTCGAAGAGAAGCTGTTCGCCAAAGCGCTTCGACAAACTTTCAACCTGAAGATACGGAGTCATAAATTTTTTCTGCAAAAGTAATATTTAAAGAATAGAGGGCAAGAACGGAAGATTTGAGGATTTGAGGATTTTCTATCCTGAAGGGATAGCATATCAATAGCCCCGGGTGAAGTGAAACGGAGCCCGGGGGTTAAGAACGGACGTAACAGCCGTCTGCGAGATTACCTGAATCAAGGCTTTTCCCTTTTTTCAGGCGGAATGGAGCAAACCTTAGAAATGTAGTTGCATAAGAAAATTATATTTTCGTTTTTACTAAGTTTGAAAACTTCGAAATTGATAAAGACATGGAACGAAATGAGCTGTTTGAAAAGGTTATTCAATATTTCCAGAAGGAAATGCCCATTGCCGAAACCGAGCTGGAATATGGCAGTCCGTATGAATTACTTGTAGCTGTTATTCTTTCGGCACAATGTACCGACAAACGGGTAAACCAAATTACTCCCGATTTACTTCGCCGTTTCCCAACTCCTGAAAAGATGGCCGAAGCCGAGGCCGATGAAGTATTCGAATACATTCGCTCGTGCTCGTATCCCAATAACAAATCGAAGCATTTGGTGGGTATGGCCCGCATGTTGGTCAACGATTTTGGCGGCGTTGTCCCCGACGATATCGACGAGTTGCAAAAAATGCCCGGCGTTGGTCGTAAAACTGCCAATGTTATTGCTTCTGTGGTTTTTAACAAGCCGGCAATGGCGGTTGATACACATGTCTTCCGGGTTTCGGCTCGTATTGGCCTCACAATAAACGCTAAAAATCCGTTGGAAACCGAGCGGCAATTGGTTGAATACTTCCCTGAGGAATTGCTTCCGCTGGCGCATCACTGGTTAATTTTACATGGGCGGTATACCTGTATAGCGCGTTCGCCCAAGTGCAATAAATGCGGTTTAACAAGTGTTTGCAAGTATTATAATTCAACCGATTCTGATAAAGAATAACCGCTCGGTTGATGTATCTCATTTAATGACAATAATTGATAAATGTGGCAAATTACTTTTGTTTTTCTTTTTGAAATCTGACCAAACTTTGTACTTTTGCCCAATATAAAACCTAAAAAATTGAGTTATGGCTTATAAAATTTCTGAAGAATGTATTGCATGTGGTACTTGCATCGACGAATGTCCGGTAGAAGCTATTTCTGAAGGCGATATCTATAAAATTGATGCAGATCTTTGTACCGATTGTGGTTCATGTGCCGAAGTTTGTCCGGTTGACGCAATTTCTGTTGCTGAATAATTTTTCCGGTCGACATAAAGCAAAAAGAAGCTGATCTAGAAAGATCAGCTTCTTTTTTTTGTTTTAACGTGCAACTTTATGGTCTGATTTTTGTCTATATTTGCGAAAGAACAATTTTGTATGAAAGCAATCTTTACTATAGTCCTAATATTCATGGCGGCAATGGGCAGTTTTGCTCAACCCAAAGCCATGACGGAATCAAAGGATAATGGTATTTTGTTGTCCGAGAATCAAATGTTCACTATTTCAAAGGTCTATCCAAATCCCGCAAAAGATATTGTCAATATCGAGATTAGCACACCTTCAACTTCTAATATTCGGGTTAGTCTATTCAATATTATGGGTGTTGAGGTTAAAATATGGGACTCATTTTATCTTCCAGCCGGAGGTCAATTGATAAACGTAGATTTATCAGAATTTAAAACCGGCGTTTATATCCTTAAATTTACTGACGGAAACCAGGTTATTTCAAAGGTCGTCAGAAAAGTCTAGTAGATTCCTAAAATCAAATTCAAGTTAGTTGCTGGTTTTTGTTTATTTTTATCGGACACCCGAAAGGTGAACTAACAATCTGCTAATAACCTAATTTGAACTTTTAATGAAAAATGAAATTAATCGACGAGATTTCTTTAAACGTAGTTTGGCCGTAGGCGTCGGCTTTTCTCTATTTAGCTTTGATGAGGCTTTTGCCGGCGTGCGAAAATCCGGGATGAAATTGGGGTTGGTAACTTATCAGTGGGCAAAGAACTGGGATTTGCCAACGTTGATTGCAAATTGCGAAAAAGCTGGATTTGGGGCAGTTGAATTGCGTACTGAGCATGCTCATGGTGTGGAGACAAGTCTATCGGCTTTACAAAGGGCAGAAGTGAAAAAACGCTTTGCTGACAGCGGTGTGATTTGTGTTGGATACGGATCGAACTTTGAGTACCATAGCCCCGATCCTGCAAAATTACAGTGGAATATCGATCAAACAAAGGAATACATTAAACTTTGCAAGGATATAGGCGCCACAGGAATTAAAGTAAAACCGAATGGAATCCCAACAGAAGTGCCGAGGGAAAAGACAATTGCACAAATAGCATCTTCACTGAATAATATAGGAAAATTTGCCGCCGACTTTAATCAATTGGTCAGAGTTGAGGTTCATGGAAATGTTAGTCAGGAAATACCCAATATGCGAGCTATTTTTGAGCAAGTGACCGAGAAAAATGTAAAAATGTGTTGGAATTGTAACGAGCAGGACTTGCTTCCTCCCGGGCTTGAGTCTAATTTTGGTTCGGTAAAGAAATGGTTTGGCGATACAGTTCATGTTCGCGAATTAAATGTTGGCGAATATCCTTACCAACAATTGTTCGATTTATTTAACGACATACGTTACAACGGTTGGATTTTGCTTGAAGCCAGAACTGATCCTGCCGACAAGGTAATGGCAATGAAAGAGCAGAAAGCGATTTTTGACAAGATGGTTGCAAAAAAAGCATGATTGAATGAAGACTACTATAAAGCCTGCCGAAATTTCGGCAGGCTTTTGTTTTTTATATGTTCTTCAGCTTATTTTCAGCATTTTGCACTGGACACCATTCGCTTTGATTATTTTATTTGTGGAAAAATTCATCAAATGCATCTATTTTAAACAAATTTGATAACTGACTAATATACAATTTGTTATTAGTTAATTTAAGGTGATGTGTTGAAATATTATACAGAAGCCGCTAAAGAAATAGAACGCCTTGTTTTTGTAAGTTGTTGTTTTGTAGTAATTTATGTATTTGATGCACAAATGGCATTGGTTTTGGAAAAACGATTCTGTTACCTAAAAAGAATCGACATGAAAACCAGGGTCCAATTAATCAGTTTATTTCTCACGGTTTTGCTGACTACTTCTTATGCGATCGGCGAGAAGGTTGCAGCGCAAGGGAAAACCAACGGCAGTGTTTCTATTTTTACCTCAAAAGACCTGATGCAGCTGGCCGAAAGCCTTGTGGATGGGTACGGAAAGGTTAATCCGAATCATAAATTGATGATTTATGAGGAAGGAATTAATTCTGCGACTCCGGAAGGGGCGATGATGATAGTGAATGATAATCAATTGCGTAATCGGAATGAGCTTGCGGCCTGGAGTGAACCCGTTGGCCGGACGGTAGTTGTTGCAATCGTCGGCGATAAATTTCCCTATCTAAATGAATTGAAGCAAAAAGGAGTAAACGAAAGAAACTTACAGTCTGCAATTCGAAGCCCGCGAAAATGGAATGATCTTGTTCGTGGAATACAAGGTGATCCTATCCATGTATATGTTTCAAATGACAAAAGTATTGATGAAGTATTGTTGAATTGGACACATGAAAAGCAATTTTCGGAAATAACTGTCGGTTTAATGGACGCCAAACTGTTGGTTCAGAAAATTCTTTCCGATCCTTGTTCGATAGGTTTCTGCAGTCTGGCTGACATCTCTGATGCAGAAAGTGGCAATATAATCTCAGGAGTTAGTATTCTTCCAATAGATAGAAACGGCAACGGGAAGATTGACTATATGGAGAATATTAGTGAAAATCTGCAATCGTTCACACGGGGTGTCTGGATCGGAAAGTATCCGCGAGAATTGACCTCTGCTGTTTATCTTATTTCTTCGGTAAAGCCGCAAAATGAATCGGAAATCGCTTTTTTTAAGTGGGTATTAACTGACGGGCAGAAAGTGGTTGCAAACAATAATCTTACTTGCCTGAATTATAATGAGCAGCTTGCTGAACTATCAAAACTCGATGAACCTGAGATGTTGACTAGCTTACCCACCGAAAGAACAAATTCGGCAATGTCAGTTATTCTTCTGGTATTAATAGTAATTGTTTTGGGTGGTGCGCTCGTTGAATTTGTATTTCGAGCATTTGCAAAAAGGAGCAAGCAAGAGGACGGATTATCATCAGAAACTCCTAACGCGTTTACCGTTGAGACGGTTGACGTGCCCAAAGGATTGTATTTTGAAAAGTCGCACTCCTGGGCGTTCATGAAGAAAAACGGTGTTGTTAAGGTTGGAATCGACGATTTTCTGCAACACGTCACGGGCAAGATTACAAAGGTTGAAATGAAGGAGCGTGGCGTTAAAATAAGAAAAGGAGATCAACTCTGTTCCATTGTCCGAAAAGGCAAAGTTCTTCACGTTTATTCGCCGGTAACCGGAACAATTCTGGAGGTTAATGAAAAGCTGAAAGATTCGCCTTCGTTGGTGAATTCTAATCCATATTCTGACGGATGGATTTATGCTATTGAGCCGGTAAACTGGGAATTAGAACAGCAATATCTGCAAATGGCTGATAAGGTTAAGGCGAACCTGAACAACGAGTTTCAGCGGCTCAAAGATTTTATCGATTCGGTGCTTAAACTTGTTTCTCCCGACTACGCTTATTCTGTTCTCCAGGATGGCGGAACATTCGTCGATCATCCTTTGGCCGAGTTTGGTCCGGATGTGTGGGACGACTTTCAGACTAAATTTATCGACTCAGCAAAGTAGCAATTCTGAAAATCTTTAACCATGAATCTGAATAGAAGAAATTTTCTGGGAGTAATGGGCGCAACCGGGCTGGCCATTTCATTTGGAAAAAATAGCTTCGCGCTCGGGAAAAGTGAAAATCCGGTCGAGTTTTTCGGAATCTTGTACGATTCGGCAAGGTGTGCTGGTTGTCGTACCTGCGAATTTGAATGTGCCGCCGCACACGGATTGCCTGAGCCTCAGTCTGATGTTGAACCTATCAGAAGCACTACCGAAAAATGCAATACCGTGGTTAATACATTTAAGACCTCAAAAGGTGAAGTTTATATAAAACGACAGTGCATGCATTGCAGCGAGCCGGCTTGCTGTGCAGCTTGCCTGACCGAGGCGATGCATAAAAATAAAACGGGTCCTGTTACCTGGGACGGTGCAAAATGTATGGGATGCCGATATTGCATGGTGTCGTGTCCTTTCGATGGACCAAAATTTGAATATCACAGTGCCAATCCCAAAATTCAGAAGTGTGATATGTGTTACGAAAAGCAGCTAAAAGGCGAAAAACCAACTTGCGTTGCTAACTGTCCTAATGACGCGTTGATGTTTGGAACCCGCAGGGCATTGATAAAGGAAGCCCAGAAGCGAATTATCGAAAATCAGGAGAAATATGTTGATCATATTTATGGTGAGCACGAGGCGGGAGGAACCGGCTGGTTGTATTTGTCGCCGGTGCCGTTCTCTGAACTTGGTATGAATACCACGGTTCAGCAATCGTCCTATCCGGCATTAACCAAAGGATTTCTCTACAGTGTTCCATCTGTTTTTGTACTCTTGCCAACCCTTCTGCTGGGAGTTTATCAGGCTACTAAGAATAACCTACAAAATCAGGAACCAAATGATGAGCAATAATATTCAGATATCGATGGAGCAAAATGAAAAATCCGGTTGGCGGTTTTTCTTCGCAGAGCTAAAACCCAAGGGGAAATGGCTAACTCCGTTCAATATCATCTCGTTGCCGGTGATGGCGCTTGGACTAATCCTGATCGTTATTCGTTTCATTTACGGAATTGGCGCAGTAACTAATCTTAGCCAGGAGACCCCGTGGGGACTTTGGATTGGTTTTGATGTTGTTACCGGAGTGGCTTTTGCCGGAGGGGCGTATGTTTTAACGTTTTTATTTTATATACTGAATTCCAGGCAATATCAATCAATTGTAAGAGTCACTGTACTGAATGGATTTTTGGCGTACGTATTTTACGCCGGCGCCTTGTTACTCGACCTGGGGCGACCATGGCACGTAGTTAACCCTATTATCGGAAACAGTTTTGGTGTTAGTTCGGTGCTCTTTTTGGTTGCATGGCACTTTTTGTTATATATGATTGCTCAGTTGATCGAGTTTTCGCCTGCTATTGCCGAGTGGCTTGGCGCCAGGCGAATTCATAAAATTTTGTCGGGCATGACCATTGCTGCAGTTATTTTTGGAATCACGCTTTCTACACTTCACCAGTCTGGTTTAGGCGCTTTGTACCTTATGGCTAAAGGGAAAATCCACCCACTTTGGTACTCTGAGTTTATCCCGATATTGTTTTTTGTGTCGAGTATTTTCGCCGGATTGTCGATGGTTATTTTCGAAGGCACAATTAGTCAGCGGGTTTTTTCTGATCAGCTTGATGATAAATCACATCAAAAGCACGAACGAATTATCAGGAGCCTTGCCAAAATTTGCGCGGGAACCATGTTTGCATACTTCTTTTTAAAAGTGTTGGTATTTATCCACGATGAAAACTGGACACTAATTGATACTCCAATGGGCTATTGGTATCTGGTTGAAATGCTTGGCTTTGTATTGGCACCCATGCTACTTTTTTTGTATGGCTACAAGTCAAACAATACCGGTATAATTAAGATTGCCTCTGTAATTACTATCGTTGGCATAATTGTAAACCGATTAAATGTGACAATTATTGGATTTAATTGCGATATGTCAACTCACTATGTTCCATCATGGATGGAATTTGTTGTTACATTTGCTGTGATTTTTACAGAAATATGGATCTTCAGATGGGTGATCAACCGAATGCCTGTTCTTCGTGAGTCGCCGTCGTGGGCCCAGAATCATTGAAACTGATAAACCGAGATTGAAACTAATATTATTATGGACGCATTTTCATACAATAACATTTTCGAGACTAAAGGAATTGAGTATCTCGTGATTATTGCCTTTCTGATCTTGCTTGTTCCGTTTACTTTTATTCTGAATAAAAGATCAAGAAACAGAGCTATGTCGTTAAAAACGAATAGAAATTTGTCAGCCGAATCAATTGAAATTCCTCAAGGAGTGTTTTTTAGCCGATATCATACCTGGACACACCTTGATAGAACAGGGTTTGCGAAGGTAGGAATCGACGATTTGCTGGCGCGCTTAACCGGTGAGGTTAAAATAAGCAATTTTGTTGCAGACGGCGACAAAATTAAAAAAGGCGATCTTGTAGCCGAATTGATTCAAAACGACAAAATACTTCGGATATATTCGCCAATTTCAGGAGAAATTATTTGCTCAAATGGTGATCTGGAAAAAAATCCGGAGCTACTGACAACAGATCCGTATATGCACGGATGGATTTGCAAAGTGAAACCATACAGTTGGGTTACGGATACACATTCTTATTTTTTGGCAGAAGAAGCAACCCAGTGGGGGCGTCAGGAATTATCGCGATTTAAAGATTTTCTGGCAGAATCAGTTGCAAAAATATCGCCCGATCCATCGTTGGTTGCATTACAGGATGGTGGCGAGTTGCGCGAAAACCCACTGGCTGAACTTCCAAAAGAAGTATGGCAGGACTTTCAGCAAGACTTCCTGAGCAAAAAGAAACCGTGCAGAACCAAAATGTGTTTTCCACTGCAAGAGGAAACGAAATAGAAAAAAAAACCTACAATGATATCTGATCAAAAAGCGGTGTGTTTGGCATCGCTTTTTCTTTTTGCGATAAAGTAAATAAACAATTCAGCGTGGCCAAAACCATGTCGAAAAATTAGGTAAATTAGCGTAAACTAACTTTTTCAGATTATTACCTTAAACAAATGAACTGGTTCAAAAAAGTTTCCAGGGAGAACATAGCCGGAAGCCCAATTATAAGCCACTATGTAAAGTTCAGCTCCTCAATTTATGGCAGGGTTGTATTCATCATCGCGTTACTTTCAGTGTTTCTTTTTGTTTCATTCAATATTATATTCAGGTCGGTTAACGAGCAGTATCTAAATACAGTAATTCGGCAAAGTGGAAATAATATCGGATCAATTGTTGAAGGAGCGATGTATCATTCCATGCTTCAGAATGACAAAGGTGCACTTCAGAATACGCTCGATATAATCAATACATTGCCTGGAATTGATGAGGTTAATATGTACGACAGTGACGACAACCTTGTTTATTCTTCATTCCCTTCTGATCCGGGGAAAAAGCACACCGATCCCAATTGCCTGAATTGCCATACAAATATGAGATCGATGTTTCCGGCAACAGAGAAATCGTACCGTATAATTGACGAGAATACCGACTGTTTGATGAATAAGAGCGACAACGGAAGCCGGCATTTGTTAATTCGGTCGCCGATAATGAATGAGCGTTCGTGCTATACAAGCTCATGCCATGCGCACCAGGAAACCGATACTGTGCTTGGTTCGCTGATTATCAAAATACCGTTGAAAGCTCAGGATGAGGCTATTCAAAAGTCTTCTGCTGAATTTTTCTTGCTGGCTATTTTCTCCACATTATTGCTGGCATCTCTGTTGTTGATTTTCACGAGGAAAAAGATAAAAGATCCGCTGAATGAGCTGGTAAAGGTGAGTGTAGCTGTGGCCAATGGCGACCGGAATACCAGGCTCGAAATAAAGCCCAATCAACTTGATGATATGCGCATGGTTTCGAACGCTTTTAACGATATGCTTGACAATCTTCACAATGCAGCCGAAGAATTGGAAAACTGGTCGCAGCAACTCGAATACAAAGTTCAGAAAAAGACTGAAGAGCTGGGTGCGGCGCAAAATGAACTGATGCACGTTGAGCGGCTTGCTTCGTTAGGAAAATTGTCGTCATCGGTCGCTCACGAGATCAATAATCCACTATCTGGAATATTGATTTACACTAAGTTATTGCTCAAACAGGCTAACAATCCGGAGTTGTTTACTTCGAAGCGTGAATCGATGATTAAAAACCTGAAGCTGATTGAGTCGGAAACAAAACGCTGCGGAGACATTGTGAAAGGATTGCTCGATTTTTCCAGGAAAGATCAGAACGATTTTGAGCCACGGCATTTGCACGAGATCCTGGCGGAAACTTATGAGTTAATGACGCATCCGATCAAGATTGCAAACATTGAATTTACGTCGGAATTTGCAGCAACGGCTGATTTAATTTATTGCAATCCAAACCAGATTAAGCAAGCCTGCATTGCAATGCTGGTAAATGCTTCGGAGGCAATTTCTGAAAATGGCCGGATAACGATCAGGACAAAAAATCCGGATGCAGAATCAGTTATTTTTGAGATAGCTGACAATGGAGTAGGCATTTCAGAAGAGGATATTTCACACATTTTTGAACCGTTCTTTTCGACCAAACAAGATGTTCGGGGAATTGGGCTGGGACTGGCCATTGTTCACGGAATTATTCAGAACCACAAAGGGCGTATTCACGTTGATTCAGAGCCCAATTGTGGTACAACATTTTCAATAAATTTACCCCTTATTAAAAGTTAAGGAGAGCGCAGTATGGCAAAGAAAATTTCAATTTTGATTGTTGATGACGAAGAGTCGGTACGAGATTCGCTGTATAATTGGTTTATTGAAGACGGATTTCGTGTTGAATGTGCTGAAAATGCCCGGAAAGGGCTGTCAATGCTTGAGTCTGACAATTTTGATATAATTCTTGCCGATATCAAAATGCCCGGAATGGACGGGTTGGAAATGCTGCGCCGAATTAAAGAAATTAAGAGTGATTCGATTGTTATCGTGATGACTGCTTTTGCAACGGTTGATACTGCTGTTAAAGCTCTGAAAGACGGAGCATACGATTATGTAACTAAACCGTTCGATCCAGATGATTTAACTCATTTGATTAGGAACGCAACCAGGCAAATTTCGCTGGCTGAGGAAAATGAAACCCTGAAGCAGAAGGTTATTTCGCTCGAAGATGTTGAGGATATTGTTGGGAAAAGCATGGCGATGAAAGACGTGCTTCGTCAGGTTGAAAGTGTTGCACAAACTAATTCATCAGTCATCATTACCGGAGAGAGCGGAACTGGTAAGGAACTTGTTGCCCGTGCTATTCATGCCAATTCGCCCCGTAAGTTTTACCCGTTTGTGAGCGTACATTGCGGTGCATTGTCCGAAAGTTTGCTCGAAAGTGAGTTGTTTGGTCACGAGAAAGGCGCATTTACCGGCGCTATGTATAATCGGAAAGGACGCTTTGAAATGGCAGATTCTGGAACAATCTTTCTTGATGAAATTGCAACAATTTCAACCAAAATGCAGGTAGAGCTTTTGAGAGTGCTCGAAACCAAATCGTTTATGAGGGTTGGCGGAAATAAGGAAATAACCTCTGATTTCAGGGTGATTTGCGCCACCAACAAAGACTTGAAAAGTTTGGTTGAAAAAGGAATTTTCAGGGAAGATTTATTTTACAGGCTGAATGTGGTTAATATTGAGATTCCGCCATTGCGCGAACGAAAAGAAGATATCCCGCTTTTGGTCGAACATTTCATTCAGAAGTATTGTTTGTCGATGAACAAACCACCGGTTACGATCGATGTTGCTGCGTTGAACCGGCTTCAGGAGTTTAATTTTCCGGGGAACATTCGCGAATTGGAGAACATGATCGAACGCGCAATCGTAATTGGTAACGGGAAACGCATTACTCTAAAGGATTTGCCTGAGGATAAGGCAGTGCGAACCAGCACTTCTGTTGAAAGTTTGGACGATTTTGAAAAAGCGTTCATCCTCCAGATTTTAAACAAATATGAGTGGAATATTTCGAAAACTGCACGAGCTCTGAAAGTTGACCGCGTAACGCTCTATAACAAGATCAAAAAGTACAATTTGAAACTTGCGGATCAATAAGTAAAATAATGAATCTGCAAACAATCACTTTTGTTTCATTTGGACTTTTCGATAAGGAATTGCTCGATAAAGTCGCCAATGCTGTTAGTCAGGAATTTCACTGCAATGTGGCTATTCGCGACGGGCACATCGACTTGGGCATTTATTACGACGGATCGCGCAGGCAATACGACGGAAATGCGTTGATCAAACTTGTGCAATCCCTTTCATTCCCTGATTGTGATAAGACGCTGGCTTTTTTCAATGTCGATCTCTTTGTGCCGATCCTGACATTTATTTTTGGACAGGCTTTCCTTGGCGGAAACGCTGCGATTGTTTCGGTTTACAGGCTGAATAATGAACGTTATGGAATGCCTCCAGACAATGAGATTTTGCTCGAAAGGCTCATTAAGGAAGCTGTTCACGAATTGGGTCACACGTTGGGATTAATTCATTGTAAAGAACCTTTGTGTGTAATGCGGTCGAGCACGTACGTTGAGGACATAGACCAGAAAAGTCGTCACTTGTGCCTAAAGTGTCGCTCGGAATTAAACTTTTAAAAAAAAGGAGCTGCTAATGAAGCAACTCCCTTGTAGTGAAATATTTGAAAGTGTAGATTTCTTCTCGTTTTTTACTGGCAGTGGATGAACTTAATCACCAATTCACGTGTGGCTTCGGGATTATCTTTGAGTTCAATTGCCAGATTTTCATCCTGAAACGCAGTCAGCGATTCAATCGTGTAGTCTATAAGCTGAGTTGGAAAAATTCCTGAATTTTCAAAAATCTCGCGTTTCGCCTGGAGTCGTTTCCCTGATTCAACGCACGATGCAGGCAGTTGTTGGAGCTTTTGTGCCGGAATATTCCGAAAGATGTTTCCTTCCACATATAGTTGATCGGCCATTTCCAAAGCATTTGGCGTATTGATTCCATGCAATGAAGCAACGATTAATGCGGCCATAATGAGATGAATGTTTGCACTTCCATCCGGTACACGAAATTCGAATGTTTGCCTGCTGTCGCCGTTTCTTGCTGAAACATTTACATCGGGATTGGCGATGGCAGCCATATTTTGTTTGCCACTCCAGCCCAGTGGAACACGAACCAAAGCCGAACGGTTTCGGTCGCCCCAGCATATTTTGGTTGGTGCTTCCTGGTTGGGCACCAGCCGAAGGTAGGAGGTAGGTATCGTGTTTCCAAAAGCAGTCAGGGCGTCGGCTACGTCCATTATTCCGGCAATCATTTTTCGGGCTGTTTCCGAAAGTTTGCCATCTTCCATTACAATGTTCTTTCCCTCTTTTTCAACGAGCATGTGGAAATGAAGTCCGCTACCAGCTTTTCCAATTGTAATTTTCGGAGCAAAACTGATTTCGATGCGTCGTTTTTCAGCCAGCATTCGCAAAATCCATTTGGCAATAATTAGTTGGTCGGCTGCAAAGTCAGGATCGGTAGGCAAAAATTCGATTTCGTGCTGCTCAAACGATTCGTCGCCAACCGTGAAATTACCCACTTCAGAATGACCATATTTGATTTTGGCTCCGCACGAAGCAATCAGCCTGAGCGCTTCTTTACGCATGCCTTCGTATTTGGCAAAGGGTTCCGATTCGTGATACCCTTTTTGGTCGGTTGCCGGAAAGATGCCTTCATATTTACTATTGACGTAATATTCCAGCTCGCCCATCATTTTCATGTTCATTCCGGTAGTTTGCCTGAAATTCGCAATTGCTTTCTGCAAAACATATTCAGGCGACAGTTCGAGCGGTTTACCCTGGTAATCGAAAAATGAGCACAGTATTTCAAGCGACGGAACATCAGCAAAAGGATTCATGAATGCTGTGCGGTAACGTGGAATAACATATAAATCGGAGCTGCCTGTTTCCATAAAAGGGAAGAGGCTTGATCCGTCCACCCGTTCGCCAAAGGTGAGAATACTTTCGAGGTGCTCGTGTCCGGTAATTATAAAATTGAGGGTTTTCAAGCGGCCATCAGCAGCCACATACCTGAAATTCAATTGTTGAATCTGGTTTCCTTCAATAAATTTGATCAAATCTTCGCGGGTAAATAACTCAGCTGGTTTTTGAAGGTAACGAACCAGGGGATTTGGATTAAATGAGAACAGACTTTCCATAAGTTTTGATTTAAATTCGTGAAAGCGACATCGAACTTAGCCTTTTTACTGCGGACAAATGCTGACTGGTGTCAGTTGAAACAGATGAGTAAAATCACACTTAAAAATCGGATTCGATTTTCTTCCAAAGAAGACTAAAACGAAAAAGCCACCAGTTTCCTGATGGCTCATGAAAAAAATCGAGGGGGATTCATTTATTTGGTTGCTGCAATTTTGCCTTCTGATACTAGTTTTTGAAGAGTTTTTACTTCTTCTTTGTCAGCGGTTAAGCGGGTCATCAATTGAGCCTCTGTGCGGAAGTCCATTTCTTCGGCGACACTTGATTCTACCCAACCTTTATCCATTACTTTCTGTGTTGCTTTTGCTTCTTCCTGATCGGCAATTTCTTTGGTCATCAATTGAGCTTCTAGGCGAAAGTCGGTCATTTCGTTCTCAACTGAGTTTGTTGTTTCGTCAGAAGAAACAAAGCCTTTGTCCATTACTTTTTGAGTGGCTCTGGCTTCTTCTCTATCAGCAGTTTCTCTGATCATTAATTGAGCTTCAGCGTCAAAATCTGTAGCTTCAACAGTATTTTCAGCTTCTGTGTTTGAAGAAAATGCTTCGGCTGGGGCTACAAAGCCTCTTTCCATTACTTGCTGTGTTGCTTTTGCTTCGGCCATATCGGCAAACCAGCGGGTGATTAATTGGGCTTCTGTGCGGTAATCAATTGTTGTACCTTCTACTGAGGTAAATAATCCTGAATTGTTTTCTGTTGCGTTTGCACTAAATACTCCGGCAAATGCTACTGCGCTAACGGCTACGATGTTTTTGAAATTTGTTTTCATGGCTTTGAGTTTTTTCTGTTATTAATTTCTTGTTTTCTGTTTCTGTAATTGTTTTCTGTTCTAATAGACGCTTAAGTTTTAATTTCGTTACAAGCTTATAGAACTTTTTTTAAACTTATACCTTTCGTTACATTGTTATTTGTACTGCAAATATATATCTAAAAACTAATACCATGCAATGCAAAGTACTAAATATTTTCAAATTATTTTTAAAATAATTTTCAAGTATCAGAAAATCAGATAAATAAAATTTTAAAAATTTTTAAATTTTTTGAAAGATTTTTATTTGTGGGTGCAAAAACATCAGAAGTTCAGTCGAAAATGGCTGAAAAAATTTTCTCTGAAAGCGAAAAAAGTAATTTTTGGTGTCCGGAATTTGGCTAAGAAAGTAATGAAAAACAAATGAGTCACTTTAGAATACGACTTCTGTGCTTGCTCAGAGATTCTTCGCTTCACTCAGAATGACAGCTTTATTTGGTGTTGTTCGGCAAGAGGAAGGGCGGCGAAGCCGCCCTTCCTCTTGCCGTTAAAACAAAGTCGAATGTCATTCCGAACGCAGTGAGGAATCTCTAATGAATGCGGTTATGCGCAACTCAC
>DAOPZV010000102.1:0-14431 GCA_035353575.1 Prolixibacteraceae bacterium
TGGGTTTTATGAACGAAGAAGCGTTGGCGAAGACCGAAGAAACTGGTCAGGTAACGTTTTTTAGCCGCAGCAAGAACCGACTGTGGACGAAAGGCGAAGAATCGGGAAATTTCCTGAATGTAGTTTCGATTGCTTCAGACTGTGACAATGATACGCTGCTGATCAAAGTAAACCCTGTTGGCCCGGTTTGCCACACCGGCGACGATACCTGCTGGGGCGAAACCAACGAAGAAAGTGATCTTCAGTTCCTGGAATATCTTCAGGATTTTATCGATCAGCGGAAAGTGGAAATGCCTGAAGGTTCGTACACCACTTCGTTGTTTCAGAAAGGCACACGAAAAATTACCCAGAAAGTGGGAGAGGAGGCGGTTGAAACGATCATTGGGGCGATGGCCAACGACGATGAGAACTTTATTTATGAAGGAGCCGATTTATTGTATCATCTAATCGTTTTGCTTACTCACAAAGGCTATCGTATAGAAGACCTGGCACGCGAATTGAAGAAAAGGCACAAATAAACTGCCTTTCTGAAGATCACTTGAGTTCTGAAATATTCAGGTTGGCAGTGAAATCAACAACCTTTAACACCAAACTTGAATATGAAAACATTAATAAAATCTTCAGGCTTACTACTTTTCGTTTTATTGCTGAATTCATGCGGCATTAATCAGCCAATTTCAACGCTAAAGCCTTCAAATAATGAAACTTATGCGGTTGATTACCTGTTTGAACATGACGGATGCAAAGTATATCGGTTTCAGGATATGGGTCGGTGGGTCTATTTTACGAACTGTTCGGGCGATGTGACCAGTTTCCAGAATGATTCAACGCATACACGGGTGATAAACACAACAAGAAAAAATCCGACCATCTATAGATCGGGTTCGCAAACTAATGCCAGGTAACGATTAATAACCTGGGAAGCAAAAAAAGCGAAGAATTTCATCACGATATTCTTCGCTTTTTTATTTGCCAATGTGCCTTAATTGTTAAAAGAGTAAGATTTACACAAACTTAACCTGACGGATCACGTAAATAACGTTTCGGTAGGATTAATCAGCTATCTTTGCGCCTTCATTTTTGAAACCTATGCAGAAGATTAGAAACATTGCAATTATTGCACACGTTGACCACGGAAAAACAACTCTGGTTGACAAGATGATTTACCACTGTAACATCATCAAGGAACACGAGAAGAAACAAGAGTTGATCCTGGACAACAACGATCTGGAACGTGAGCGCGGAATTACCATTCTGGCCAAAAATGTTTCGGTTAATTATAAAGACTACAAAATCAACATTATAGACACACCGGGGCACGCCGATTTCGGTGGTGAGGTTGAACGTGTTTTGAATATGGCCGACGGCGTTTTGCTGTTGGTTGACGCTTTTGAAGGCACCATGCCTCAAACCCGGTTTGTATTGTCAAAAGCATTGGCTTTGGGATTGAAGCCAATTGTGGTGGTGAATAAAGTTGATAAACCCAATTGTCGTCCTGAAGAAGTTCACGAGCAGGTTTTCGACTTAATGTTCAGCCTGAATGCTACGGAAGAGCAGTTGAATTTCCCGACGGTTTATGGCTCGGCCAAACAGGGCTGGATGTCGGACGACTGGAAAAAGCCGGCAGAAAATATCGAACCGCTATTGGACGCTATCGTGAAATATATTCCCGGTCCGGTTGCCAACCCCGGTACTCCGCAGGTTTTGATTACTTCGCTCGACTACTCTTCATATGTTGGTCGTATTGCTATTGGTCGTATCCACCGCGGCGATTTGCGCGAAGGAATGAACGTGAGCCTTGTAAAACGTGATGGCTCGGTAAAACGCACCCGAATCAAAGAACTTCATACATTTACTGGTCTTGGTCGTCAGAAAGTGGAGCAGATGACTTCAGGAGATATTTGTGCCATGGTCGGTATTGACGGATTCGACATTGGCGATACCGTTTGCGACTATGAAAATCCGGAAGCACTTGATCCAATTGCAGTTGACGAACCAACAATGAGTATGATGTTCATGATTAATAACTCGCCGTTCTACGGAAAAGAGGGAAAATACGTGACTTCGCGCCATTTGAAAGACCGTCTGGAAAAAGAGTTGGAAAAGAACCTGGCTTTGCGCGTGATGCCAACCGATTCGGCTGATTCGTATCTGGTTTATGGCCGTGGTGTGTTACACTTGTCGGTTTTGATCGAAACCATGCGCCGTGAAGGTTATGAACTTCAGGTAGGGCAGCCGCAGGTACTTTTCAAAGATATTGCCGGCGAAAGATGCGAACCTATAGAAGAAATGCACATCGACGTTCCTGAAGAGTATTCAGGAAAGGTAGTTGAAATGGTTTCGACCCGAAAAGGCGAGATGCGAAATATGGAGCGTAAAGGCGATCGAATTCATCTTGAATTTATGATTCCGTCGCGCGGTATTATTGGGTTACGCACCAATATGCTTACCGCAACAGCTGGCGAAGCCGTTATGAATCATAGGTTTATCGAATATCAGCCGTATAAAGGCCCGATTGAAATCCGTACAAATGGTTCATTAATTGCGCTGGAAACCGGTGCTGCATTTGCATATTCAATCTGGAAACTTCAGGATCGCGGATCGTTCTTCATCGATCCGGGGCAGGAAGTGTATGAAGGACAGGTGATTGGCGAAAACTCGAGAGCCGACGATTTAACGATCAATGTTTGCAAGTCGAAGAAGCTGACCAATGTGCGTGCCTCGGGTTCAGACGAAAAAGCGAGAATCATCACTCCGATTAAATTCAGTTTGGAAGAAGCGCTTGAATACATCAACAGCGACGAGCTGGTAGAAGTAACGCCACAATCAATCAGGATGCGAAAGATATTCCTGAAAGAGCACGAGCGCAAGCGAACCGCAAAAAATAATTAAGCAAATTAAAATACAAAACCCCTGATCAATGAACGTTGGTCAGGGGTTTTTCTTTAGATAATACCAGCAAAAGGGCTGACTGGCTGAGTTTATCTTCTTGAGCATGTTTCAGCAAATAAGGACTTTAAACATGTCTATTACGGCAGATATTTCGTATATTCTATTGAAAAAAATCAATCTTTCAAAACCTGCGATTATGAATGTTATATCAACTTGTTTAACAGGAACTGCAACCATCCTTACTTGCAGAAAAATCGCTCAGTCATTCAGCGAGAACATCTACGAACTCTCTTCCATCAGACGGAATTGGTCGCCTGATTATGCTGCCAACTTGAAAGAACGGATTGACAGAATTATGAGCCAGAATTTCACACAGGAATCTTTGACCGAACATCTTGAAATGCATGGTCAGTTTTACGAACTGATGATTTCGGCGCTGAAAGATGTGAGTGTTTTCAGAGCTGAAATGAAAATTGATTTTAAGCATGACAAAGATTTTTTGGACGAAGCATTTGAAAATCTGGGGTACGTTGACTTTTTCAGTGAAGCCAAAAATGGGGATCTGTTTAGTTTGTATAAAATGATGGCCACTTTTAAACGAAACATGACCCCTGAATTGTTCCAGATAATTAAGGCCAGAGGTATAAATGAGAGCTTGATTAACCGTTTGCTTGCTTACAAGGAACAGCTTAAAGATTTAAGAAACTGCTTCGATATCTCGCACGGTAAAGATCAGCTTAACGCAGATTTGAAGAAAGAAATTAACTCGGTTTATGGCGAAGTTAAAGACATTTGCCGCATTGCCAATGCTTATTATGAATTTGATCCGGTACAGCGAGACCGGTTTAATTTTTACAAAGTAATGATTAAGCTGAAAAGATCTGCAAAAGAAACCGCCTAGGTACAGGCATTGGGATAAAGAAAAAGCGGATGGCTGAAACCATCCGCTTTTTCTTGTACAGAGCCCGATTATTCCTGGTCATCAGGGTTTCCTTCATCTGTTTCTTCTTCCTCGTCTTCGTCGGCGTTGTAAACAACGTCCAGATCTTCATCTTCAAAAACCTGGGGTTTTGTAACTTCTTTCAACGGTTTTAGGTTTGACGGAACAGGCTGATTGGCATCATTCCCAAAATACGGGAAAACATCAACAATATTGCAAACAGCCAGCGATGTTGTCTGATAGGGAACTAAAATATATGAAAGTCCCTCTTCAAGGCGTTGTAAAGCTTCCTTTAAGTCGTCGGCTGCTACAAGAAAATAGTTGTTTATTTTCTTTTCTTTTCCACCTTTTTCGTCGATTGTAACAATGCCAATGCGGGCCTTAAACCACCATTCGCCGTTGTCGTGCGGGAAAATTTCAACGATATTTGATTTTTTTATGTTGTCAACTACAAATTCACCACGCACCATTGTTTGTAATTGCTGAATAATCCTTGTTTCAGCATCGGTGAAGGTTACTGCATCAACTAAATATACTTCGCTCACTTTGCGTTCGCGGCCATCATCGTCAATCTTGACGTATTTTACTTTACACTCAAACCAAGTTTGCATACTTTAAAATTTTGATTTGCAAAGATATTTTCTCCGTTCAAATATTAGTTGTAAAACCCAATTTCTTTTCACATTCAGCAAAAAAGAAATGGCCACTTGCTTTCGGCAAATGGCCATGAAAATATGAAATGTTTTGGTTTTTATGCTAAAAGTTTGTCAGCCATGGCGTTGGCCAGCTCAATGCATTGTTGGTATTTGTCGGATTTTAATGTTCCTTTTTCCTCAACTGGTTGATAAACTAAATCCCACTTGATATTTTCTGCAAATTTCTGAAGGTTTTTAACGCCTCCGCCGTTCCAGCCAAACGATCCGAAAATTCCGAGCAAATGGTCTTTAATGCCGTAATGCTCAATTTTGGTGACCAGGTTTTCAACCGAAGGGAAAAGCTCGTTATTGTAAGCCGCACTTCCAACGATGAATGCTTTAAATTTGAAGATATCGCTGATAATATATGAAGCGTGCGTTTTAGAGGCGTCGTAAACGCGGATGTTTTTAATGCCACGAACAGCCAACTGACGGGCAATTACGTCGGCCATTTTAGCTGTGTTTCCATACATCGATCCGTAAACAATTACTGCACCGGGTTCGGTAGTGTATGTGCTCCATTTCTGGTATTTATCTAGAATATAGTTTAGGTTGGTTCTCCAGATAGGTCCGTGTGTAGCAGCCAGCATCTTCACATCAAGAGTTTGCACTTTTTTTAGTGCGCGCTGCGTGTGCGGGCAATATTTGCCAACAATGTTGGTGAAATAACGCATCAGATCTTCTTCGTAAAACGCAAGATTTAGTTCGTCGTCAAAAATTCCACCATCCAACGTTCCAAAAGAACCAAATGCATCGCCGGTGAACAGAATTTTTTCAGTTGCTTCGAGAGTCACCATCGTTTCGGGCCAGTGAACCATCGGAATAGTTGCAAAAGTTAGCCTGTGTTGTCCCAGTGGAAGTTCTGAGTCGTCGTAAACTTCGAGCATATTGTCGCTGATTTTGTAATAGTTGGCAACCATGTCGAAAGTCTTTTTATTTCCAACGAGCGTTATTTCCGGGTATTTGGCAACAACCGCCTTCAGCGCTCCTGAATGGTCGGGTTCCATGTGGTTAATAATCAAATAGTCAACTTTTCTCCCGTTTGTCAGCACTTCAATCTGGTCGAGATAATCATCGATGAAAGTCCGTTCAACGGTGTCAATTAAAGCAATTTTTTCGTCAACAATTAAATAAGAGTTGTAGGAAACTCCGTTTGGGATTGGCCATAAATTCTCAAATAAGTGAGTGCGGCGGTCGTTCACCCCAAGGTAAAAAATGTTGTCAGCTAATGTAACCTGGTGCATATCTTTTTTAATTTGTAAACTTTTTTAAATCGTTAGCGAAATTAATCAAAATCGTGTAAACATTGAGGCGTCTGTTTTTTAGCCATTTGGAAATTAAGAAAATGTTGACAAACATTTTCATCCGCATTTAATTTGTTTTTAAGGTACCGGATGGAACTCACATGTTATTATTTTCATGCCTGTTAGTGTTTTAGCGAAAACATGCTCGTTTCACTAGATACTTCGGATGAAATAACTATTTTTATCCGAAAAACCTAATGAAATGGATTTAGTCCAAAAAAATCAAATTATGTTATTTCCTCGATTTAATAAATGGGTTACACTTATTTTTCTTATTGCAGTTGGTCTTGGGTTGTTTAAAAGTTATCAGTTATATAAGTATATTTTTCGCCCAAACATTCAAACTCCGGGCAGTATTATTATTCCGCTCCACGCTACTTACGAACAAGTGATTGACAGTCTGAAAAAACACCAGATAATCGCAAATTACAAAGCTTTTGATTGGGTCGCCAAACGGAAAAAATATCCTCAGCTGATAAAACCAGGTAAATATCTTCTGGATAAGGGGCTGAATACCAATGAAATTGTAAATATGTTGCGGTCGGGTAACCAGCAACCTGTTGAAGTAACTTTTAACAACCTGCGATTTATTTCGGAGCTCGCGGGGGCTGTGGCAAAATACATTCAGCCAGATTCTGTTACACTTCTGAAAAAATTCACAGATCCGGCAGTGTTCGAGAAGTACGGATTTACTGAAAACACTTTTCATTGTATGTTTATCCCGAATACATACGAGTTTTACTGGACAACAACTCCTGACCAGTTTCTGGAGCGAATGTTTATGGAGTACAAGCGGTTTTGGACTGATGACCGGAGGGCAAAGGCTATCGCACTTGGCCTTACACCAGAAGAGGTGATGACTGTTGCCTCCATTGTTCAGGAAGAAAGTAATAAAAAAGACGAACGCCCGGTTATTGCCGGATTATACCTGAACCGCGTTAAACGGGGAATGCCGTTGCAGGCAGATCCGACGATTAAATATGCGCTTGGAAATTTCAGGATAAAAAGGGTGCTAAATAGTCACCTCGCTGTTGAGTCGCCGTTTAACACTTATAAATATCCCGGATTGCCCCCCGGCCCAATTAATTTTCCGGAGATAACTTGCATCGATGCTGTTTTAAATGCCGCGAAAACACCGTACCTATACATGTGCGCGCGACCTGATTTCTCGGGCTACCACAACTTCGCAAAAACGCTGGCTGCCCACAACGAAAATGCCAGAAAGTACCGCGAAGCTTTGAATGCACAAAACATCATGGAATAGCTCGCATTGCGCGAAAAAGAAAAGCCTGAAGGAGTTCGAATTCTTCAGGCTTTTTTTATGCAAGTTGAGTATTTTCTTAATCAAAAATATCTCTCATTTTATCGAAGATAGTTTTGTCCGATTGATCGGGTCCTCCAGTAAAATCGGGCATTGTTTGAAGTTTCTCGAGCAGTTTCTTTTCCTCAGAGTTGAGCTTTTTCGGGATCCAAACATGCACTCGTACGAGTAAATCGCCTTTACCATAGCCATTCACGTCGGGCAGCCCTTTGCCTCTTAGCCGAAGAATTTTTTCGGGTTGTGTGCCCGGATCAATTTTTACTTTAACCTTGCTGTCAACTGTCGGAATTTCTTTCGTTGTACCAAGCGTTATTTCAGGGAACGTAACGTACAAATCGTAAACGAGGTTATTTCCATCGCGAATGAGCTCTTTGTGCTCTTCTTCCTGAATCACAACAAACAAATCGCCATTAATACCACCCCGGCGTCCTGCATTTCCTTTTCCTGAAACATTCAATTGCATTCCTTCGCCAACTCCTGCCGGAATTTTGATGCTAATTACTTCTTCGTCACGAACAACTCCTTCGCCCTGACAATGCGTACATTTGTTTGTAATCATTTGGCCTTCGCCGTTGCAGGTGGGGCAGGTAGTAGTGGTTTGCATTTGCCCAAGCAGGGTATTCTGTATTCGGGTAACATGGCCTGTTCCGCGGCAAGTCTGACAGGTTGAATATGACGAGCCTTTTTCGGCCCCGGTACCATTACAGTAAGTACACGGAACGTATTTTTTTACCTTTATTTTCTTTTCAACTCCGTTCAGAACTTCGTTGAGATTAAGGCTAACTTTTACGCGAAGATCTGATCCGCGGTGCTGACGTGGTCCCCGGCTGCGCGCGCCTCCGCCAAATCCACCGAACCCGCCAAATCCGCTGCCTCCAAAAATATCGCCGAACATCGAGAAAATATCGTCCATCGACATGTCGTGCCCGCCAAATCCGGCATTACCGTTCATTCCTGAGTGGCCAAACTGATCGTATCGCTGGCGTTTTTCCGGGCTGCTCAATATTTCGTATGCTTCAGCTGCTTCCTTAAATTTTTCCTCGGCTTCTTTGTTGCCCGGATTTTTATCGGGATGGAACTGAATGGCTTTTTGCCGATAGGCTTTTTTTATTTCTTCGGCAGTCGCATTTTTGCTGACACCCAGAACTTCGTAAAAATCGCGTTTTGTCATTTTTTCAATTTATTTGGCTATTCGCCAATAACTACTTTCGAATGTCTTATTACTTTGTCGTTCAGGAAATAACCTTTTTGAACTACATCGATAATTTTACCCTTCATATCTTCTGTTGGTGCCGGGAATGTTGTGATAGCCTCATGCAAATCGGTATCAAAATCTTTGCCTTTTGCCTCGATTTCTTTCACCCCGTTTTGCTTTAGAAAATCCTGAAACTTGTTGTAAATCAGGCTTACTCCTTCTTTTACAGGTGCGTCGCTTTCGATGGCTTCCAAAGTTTGAATGGCACGATCAAAATCGTCGATAACCGGCAAAATATTAACCAAAAGGCTTTCGCTTGCCGTTTTCAGCAATTCCATCCGTTCTTTCATTGTTCTTTTCCGGTAATTGTCAAATTCTGCCTGCAAACGAATGTGTTTGTCTTTTAGGTCGATAACCTCTTTTTCAGCTTTTTCCAACTGCTCTTCAACTTTTCCTTTTTTGTGTGCCTTGTCTTTTTTCGCCTCTTTTTTTGCAGAAGCATCTTCAGTATGCGCCGAGGCCTGTTCCTGTGGTTCGTTTTCGTGTTCTTCGTTAATTTTGGCTTTATCTTCTGTCATTGTATCTTATTTTTAATTTACTTTTTTGGGAGCTGCAAATATACTGCCATTGGGTTACAATTGACAAAATGGCATTTTAAATATTTGCTAACTGCCAGTTTTAGTGTTTGGTGTGGCGTAAGTATTTGCCTTTGCTGACAAACAAAAAAGCAGCCCATTTGAGCTGCTTTTTGTAGCTGTATGTTGAACGAATTTATTTCAATTGTTCTGTTAATGCCTGTTCGAGTGCTGCACCCCGAAGATTTTTTGCAATGATAATACCTTTACCATCAATTAAGAAATTAGATGGAATTCTGTTAACACCATAAATACCAGCATATTTGGCATTCCAAAATTGCAAATCGCTAACATGGTATTCCCATGCCAGTTTATCGGCAGAAATTGCATTAACCCAGGCATTTTTGTCTCTGTCGAGCGAAACGCTGAAAATTGTAAAACCTTTACCTGATTTAAATTTTGAATCTTTGAACTTTTCGTAAGCTGCCACAACATTGGGGTTTTCGGCTCTGCACGGACCACACCAGGAGGCCCAAAAGTCGATCAGTACTATTTTTCCTTCAAGCGACGAAAGTTTAAATTCTTTTCCATCGGGGTTTTTCTCCTGAATTTCAGGAGCTTTGTTGCCTATTTCCAGGCCAATTAATGGCTCATCTTTTCCTGTTTTAGTTTTATTTGGAGCGGCAATTGCCGAAATTGTAAACATCAATGCAAAAAGAACAACAATATTCGTTTTCATGGTCGTAAATAATTGATTGGTTAATTCGTACAAAATTAAAAATTCAGTTGAATGATAAATTTTTGTATGGGCTTTATTGTGAAATATTAACAGGAAACAAAGCTTGTTTGTTCTTCCATTTTTTGTTTATACCCGGGTAATATCTGCACCGATAGCATTTAATCTTACGTCGATGTGTTCGTAGCCGCGGTCAATCTGCTCAATATTCGAAATTTTGCTTGTTCCCTGTGCCGATAAAGCTGCAATGAGCAATGCGACACCGGCGCGGATATCCGGCGAGCTCATATTTGTTCCACGGAGCGGGTATTTGTGGTCGAGCCCTATAACTGTTGCGCGGTGCGGATCACAGAGAATAATTTGCGCACCCATGTCAATCAGCTTGTCAACAAAAAACAAACGACTTTCGAACATCTTTTGGTGGATGAGAACACTACCTTTTGCCTGCGTTGCCAAAACCAGGAAAATGCTAAGCAAATCGGGAGTCAGTCCGGGCCATGGTGCGTCGGCAATAGTCATGATTGAGCCATCCATGAATGTTTCGATCTCGTAATGTTCTTGCGAAGGAATAAACAGGTCGTCGCCTTTTTCTTCAATGGTTATACCAAGCCTTTTAAATTGGTCGGGTATAATTCCCAAATGGCTGATCCCTGAATTTTTTATGGTTATTTCTGATTTGGTCATCGCGGCAAGCCCAATAAAGCTGCCAACTTCGATCATATCGGGAAGGATTTCATGAGAACAGCCTTTTAGTGAGCCAACTCCTTTTATCGTGAGCAGGTTTGAGCCAATTCCTTCGATTTTGGCACCCATCAAAACCAGCATTTTGCAAAGCTGCTGAAGGTAGGGTTCGCAGGCAGCATTGTAAATTGTAGTTGTTCCTTCAGCCATTGTTGCAGCCATCAAAATATTTGCCGTTCCGGTTACCGATGCTTCGTCGAGCAACATATATGTTCCGGTTAACTTTGGAGCTTCAACACTATAGAAATGTTCTGCTGAATTGTAATTAAAGGAGGCTCCAAGTTTCTGGAGACCAATAAAGTGTGTATCCACCCTGCGTCGGCCGATTTTATCGCCGCCGGGCTGAGGTATATAACCAACGCCAAACCGGGCAAGCAGCGGCCCAACAATCATGATCGATCCGCGAAGACTTGCTGCCTGTTTGGCAAACGTTTCGGTTTTTAAATAATCCAGCTGAACTTCATCCGCCTGAAAGGTGTAAATGCCTTTCTCAATCCGTTCGGTTTTTACGCCGAGCTGACTAAGAATTTCGATGAGTTTTATGACGTCGCTGATTTCAGGAATATTGCTGATTGTTACTTTTTCTGAAGTTAACAACACAGCGCAAATCACCTGTAGCGCTTCATTTTTAGCTCCCTGAGGGTGTAATTCTCCCCGCAGACGATTACCCCCTTTAATTTTAAATGTTGCCATCTGAATAAAGATCCGTTTATTTACAACGGGAAGTTAGCGAAAAGCTTCAAATAAAATATTATTGCTTTTGTTTATTGCGGTCGTTTTGTTTCTGAAACTTCCGGTTCTGATTGTTGTTCTGCTGATTTTGTTTCTTCGGATTATTCCGGTAAAGAATGTCTTTTGTTTCGGTAAGTGTTAAATCAGAACATTTTATTCTTCCGCGCGACATTTCTTCAATATCAGTAAATATTTTCTCGTCGGTTACCGAATCCTTATTCCACACTACATAGCTCTTTTTCATGTGGTTGGCGATAAGTTTTATTAAAAGTTCCCTGTCTTTTTCGTCCGGATAGTCGGCGGCTTTCTCAATCAGATCTTCAATCGTTTTTCCGTAATGACGGTATTTGATTTTGTTGTTATCGTATGGAACTTTTTTGGGCGGAGCTACAAAAAATTCGGGCGACGGCGGAGTATAGGGATAATCAATATCAAGCTGAAAGTTTGACATGATAGCCAGGTGATCCCAGAGTTTGTGCTTGAAATCGTTGATATCCCGCAGGTAAGGATACATTGTTCCCATTATATCAATAATGGTTCGGGCCGCCCTGTTTCTCTCATTGCGATCTTCAATGGTCATAATATGATTGACCATGTTTTGTAAGTTTCTTCCGTACTCAGGCAGGGCTAACTTACTGCGATTAGAATTATAATCCATGTAAAAAAATAACGTTTTATTTAAAAAAAATCAGGCTGTTATCTTACAATAGGGAATTAGCACAGATAATCAGTGAGAAGTAAAATTTGATGCAAATTAAGCGAAATTTGTTTTGTCCGCAAAGAATTACCAAAAAATATTAGTTATTGTCTAATTATCAGCCAATAAAGTGCAAATATTCGCAGCATCGGTTGTCAAATTCAATTATTCGACGATACGGAGCTTTGCAAATTTCAGAAGCAATTGTTTTTTTCCGGCATTCTGGAAAAATACGGTCGCCTGAATGTCGGGCGCTTTTCCCTCAATTTGAAGAACCTTTCCACGTCCAAACCGCTGGTGTTCAACCATCATTCCGGCTTGAATTTCTTCCGGGTTACTGAATTCGAAAGAATCGGTTTCCTTTTTGGCGTCGCGAAGTTTCGACAGTTTCCTGGCCATATCCGACTGGCTTATTCCAGAAGTTCGTACTCCCGGAATTGAAGCAGTTTGCGGCTTTGGCTTTGGTGCAGAGAATGGCAATTCCTGACTGGAGCCAAAAAATGCTGAATCTTTGTCAACTGGCATGTCGAGGTATTGCGGATCAATTTCATCGATAAAGCGGCTTTTGTTGCAGAACTCGAGTTTGCCCCATTTGTACCGCTGACGGGCATAGCTCAGGTAAGCATGTTGTTCGGCCCGTGTTAGCGCGACATAAAACAGTCGTCGTTCTTCTTCAAGCTCATCTAACGATTTTAATCCGGTTTGGTTCGACGGAAACAGATTTTCTTCAACACCAACAATAAAAACAACTTTAAATTCGAGCCCTTTGGCCGAGTGAATGGTCATTAAAGTGACATGATCTTTGTCTTCCGGTTTGTCGCTGTCCTGGTCAGTGAGCAGAGCAACATCTTCCATGTAATTATTGAGTTGCCCTGGAGTGCCTTCTTCGCGCGCCGAAATAGAAAATTCCTGCATCCCATTCAATAACTCCTGAATGTTTTCGAAACGGCTAACTCCTTCCGGCGTCTGGTCTTTATATAAATCTTTCATTACGCCCGACGTGGTCGCTATTTCGCTGGCCAGCTCAAAAGCACTGTGTGTTGCAAGCTTTTCTTTGAACGTTTCGATCAAGCTGGTGAATTCGTGTATTTTAGCAGCCGTACCTTTGTTAAATTCATTAACCAATACTGAAATATTGGTGGCAAACTCCCAAATGCTGATGCTGTTTTGCGCCGAGAATTGCTCCAGTTTTGTGAGCGTTGTTTGCCCAATTCCGCGAGCCGGATAATTGATAATTCGTTTGAAAGCTTCGTTGTCTTTGGGGTTTATGACCAAACGGAAATAAGCGAGCAAGTCTTTAATTTCTTTTCGCTGGTAGAATGAAAGTCCGCCATATATTTTATATGGAATATTCCGTTTGCGGAGCGCCTCTTCGAAGATACGTGATTGTGCATTGGTTCGATACAGAATAGCATAGTCCGAAAACATGAAATGCTCCCGGAGTCTTGTGTCGGCTATTTCGTTTGCTACCAAATAACCTTCTTCGTTATCGGTGATAGCACTCATCACTTTTATTGGTGTGCCTTTTTCTTTCTCGGAAAATACGTTCTTCTTAATTTGCCTTTTGTTACGGGCGATCACGCTGTTGGCTGCATCTACAATGTTTTGTGTCGAACGGTAATTCTGCTCAAGCTTAAAAACTTGATGATTAGGGTAATCTTTTTGAAAATTGAGAATGTTTTCGATACGGGCGCCTCGAAACGAGTAGATGCTTTGGGCATCGTCGCCCACCACGCAAATGTTGTTGTGTGTAGCCGCCAGCTTTTTTATAATCATGTATTGCGAATGGTTGGTATCCTGGTACTCGTCAACCAAAATGTATTCGAAAATCTTTTGATATTTTTCAAGAATATGCGCATGATTTCGCAATAATGCGTTGGTTTTCAGGAGCAGATCGTCAAAATCCATTGCCCCAGCCAGGAAACAACGTTTTGCATATTCTTTATAAATCTGACTGATTAAGGGCATTTTTATGCTTTGATCGTACTCGGCAGTTTCGGGCAGAGTTGCATAAACTTCCGAGGAAACAAGATTGTTTTTTGCTGCCGAAATACGCGATGCAACAACATTCGGTTTATAAGTCTTATCATCCAGATTCATGTCTTTGATGATGCTTTTGATCAGGTTCTTCGAATCGGCTGAATCGTAAATCGTGAAATCGGCCGGATAGCCTATTGTTTCGTGTTCAGTTCTGAGTATGCGGGAAAAAATAGAGTGAAAAGTGCCCATCCAAAGGTAGCGGGCAGTGTTTTGCCCAGCAATTGCAGAGATGCGCTCTTTCATCTCGCGCGCTGCCTTATTTGTGAATGTAAGTGCTAAAATTGATCCCGGACGTACCCCATTTTTCAGCAGATGAGCGATGCGATATGTTAAAACCCTTGTTTTCCCAGATCCGGCGCCAGCAATAATAAGCGATGCACCGTGAATGTTTTCAACGGCTTGCCTTTGAACTTCGTTTAATTCGTCTAAATAGTTATGCACAACTTTATCTCTTCTTGTTTCGCCTCAAAAGTAAGACTGTTTTTTCTGTTATTAAGTAGGTCGTGGAATGAGTTTTTCAACAATAGAGAATAAACAGCGGAGAACGCCATAAAAAGCACAAA
>DAOPZV010000103.1:0-11876 GCA_035353575.1 Prolixibacteraceae bacterium
TCAGGAACTTCGTTCGGGAAGACAATTCGCAGGAAACGTCGAACGAACAGCTGAAATGTATAGCTGTAGAAGGCTTTACAGGAAAGCTTTAGGCTGGGAAAAATGGTTGAAGAAACCGGATGAAACAGCCAACTTTAATAACCGTAGTCTGGCACTCAGGTTAACCGAAAGGAAAACCAAAAGTGGATGGGAACATTCCGACGAGGTTTGTTCCCATTCGTGTTTTTGGCCCATTCAATTCTTTTATCAATTTTCAGCAGTAAATTTACTACTTTTGTGCCCCTGAAATATCTCACAAATTGCTATGAATCCTGCATAAGAAACTTATACAAAAGTTTTAGGATTTATGGTGTTGTGACGGATTCAGCTAGAAATGCATCGTTTTTTTGTTCGACAAAAATATTTAACAAAAAGCGAATGTTAAAATAGGTCTGTAAAAGTGATTGGCATCAATGCGTTGTATTAAAATGCGTTGCGATCCAGTTAAGTTTAATTAATAAATTTTACAGACTAGGTTTTAGTTTTAATATTAACTTTGGAACTTACGAAACAGTAAATTTTTATGGGAAAAGTTATTGCACTTGCTAACCAAAAAGGCGGAGTTGGAAAAACAACCACAGCAATAAATCTGGCAGCGAGTTTAGCCGTTTTAGAATATAAAGTGTTGATTATTGACGCTGATCCCCAGGCAAATGCAACATCTGGAGTTGGGTTTGATGTTAAAAATGTGAAAACCAGCATTTATGAATGCATTGTTGATGAACTTGATCCACGCAAAATAATTTTAAATACAGAAATTCCTGGATTAGATTTGATTCCTTCGCATATTGATTTGGTTGGTGCTGAAATTGAAATGCTCAATTTGCCTAATCGAGAGAAAGTTTTGAGATATGTGATTGAAAAAATACGGGCCGACTATGATTTTATATTGATTGACTGTTCTCCATCTCTTGGCTTAATAACAGTGAATGCTCTTACTGCTGCAGATTCGGTGATTATTCCGGTTCAATGCGAGTATTTTGCGCTTGAGGGTTTAGGAAAGCTTTTAAATACAATCAAAATCATACAGTCTAAATTACATCCGGAGCTCGAAATCGAAGGATTTTTGCTGACCATGTACGACTCTCGGTTAAATTTATCGAATCAGGTTCAGGAAGAAGTGAAAAAGCATTTTCAGGATATGGTTTTTGAATCAGTGATTCAACGGAATATAAAATTGAGTGAGGCTCCAAGTTTCGGGCAGCCGGCAATTCTGTACGATGCAACCTCAAAAGGGGCGACAAGTTATATGAGTCTTGCCCGCGAGATTTTGCAAAATAACGGTTTAACAAAAGTGAAAAATTTGGAAAAAGCATAGATTCTTTAAGTTATGGCAAAAAAGAACGCATTAGGTAGAGGTTTAGGCGCATTAATCGATGGTGCTAATGATGCGCCGGTGAGTGTAGAAACCGGTTCGTCGATAAACGAAATTGATATTTCGAAAATCGTTGCAAATCCCTACCAGCCTCGAACCAAGTTTGATGAAGACGCGCTGGCCGAGCTGGCTGCTTCAATTAAGGAAATTGGTATTATTCAGCCGATAACTTTACGTAAAGTTGATGGAGACGAATACCAGATTATTGCAGGAGAACGGAGGTTTAGGGCGTCGAAAATAGCTGGTCTAAATACAATTCCGGCTTATGTGCGTACTGCTAACGACGAAGCAATGCTTGAAATGGCACTCGTTGAAAATATTCAGCGGGAAGATTTAGACGCCATCGAAATTGCACTGAGTTACCAACGGTTAATTGAGGAATGTAAACTAACTCAGGAAAATTTGAGTGATCGGGTTGGAAAGAAACGCTCTACTGTTACTAACTACCTTCGGCTGTTGAAGCTTCCGGCACGAATTCAAAAAGGAATTGTAGAAAAGAATATTTCAATGGGCCATGCCCGGGCATTGGTAAATATTCAGGATACCGAAATGCAGTTGATGATATACGACGAAATAATCAAGAACGATTTTTCGGTGAGGAGAGTTGAGGAAATAGTGAGAAACTATAACGAAAGTGCTTCCGATTTTCAGACATCCGAAAAAATCCATCAGCCTAAATTTCCGTCTGAATACCAGGGGCTCAATGATCATTTAACGAAGCATTTTCAAACTAAGGTTGATTTTCGGATGGATCAGGCCGGAAAAGGAAAAATTGTTATTCCGTTCAATTCTACAAAAGATTTGGAACGAATATTAGGAATCCTTGACAAATTAGATGCATAGTAAGATAGAAATTATAACACGCGGCCGTTTGTTCATTGGGCTGTTTGCAATCCTGTTTTTTATGACAGGATTTTCTGCCTATAGCCAGAAAACAAGCTCCGATTCGACAGAAGTAAAGAAACCAGTTGTTGCGCATTCGCCAAGAAAGGCGACTATTTATTCAGCTGTATTGCCCGGTCTGGGCCAGATCTACAATAGAAAATACTGGAAGGTTCCATTAATTTATGGAGGTTTTGCAACTTTCGGATACTTTATTAACTTTAACAACGATCTGTATATAAAATATAAAAACGCGTATTTGGACCTTATTGACGATGATCCAAATACAAAGTCGTATTTAAAATTGAACGTAAATCCAGCATATTTGGAAAGTTCGAATATTGGACAATTTACTGAAAGACTGAGGCTTGCTAAAGATGCAGCAAGACGAAACAGAGACTTGGTTGTAATTAGTACTGCTGTATTTTATGCAGCTAATATTATAGATGCAAGTGTTGATGCCCACTTCTTCAATTTCGACATCAGCGATGATTTAACCATCAATTGGGTTCCTGCACCAATGATTTGTGCTGATCAGAAATTATTCGGTTTACACTGCATGATTACTTTTTAACGAGAGCTTATGAGAATTTTTAAACTGACAGTAGTCTTATTAACAATTGCCGGACTCAGTTCTAGTGTGTTCGCGTTAAGCAAGGAGAATCTTCGCAAAGCATGCACTATTCACGTTAGTGCAATTGACACTACAAAGGGATACGAAAAATATTATTCAATTCCCGATGAAACATTGAAAAAAATCCTTTCCGATAAGTTGGACAGTTTAGTAAGCAGCTGGTATGTTCAAAACGCATTTTTGCTTGACAGCACAGAATTAGCTGAAGCAGACACCCTAAAACAAACGCTTCCTGATTCTGTTTACGTCCAGCGTCTCCAGTCACTCCAGTCGGCTGTTAGCTTGTCGTTCAACAATACAGTAAAGGGTTTTATCACAATGTACACTGTTCGCAAACCTAAATTGGTTTCGATAATGCTTGGTTTAGCGAATTATTATTTTCCTCTGTTTGAGGAAGCATTGGCAAAATACGGATTGCCAATGGAACTGAAGTATCTTCCAATCATTGAGTCGGCTTTGAATCCTGTTGCAAACTCATCTGCGAGTGCAGTTGGTCTCTGGCAATTCATGTATTCAACTGGAAAAATGTACAAGCTTGAAATCAGTACCTTTGTTGATGAGCGTCGTGATCCGATAAAAGCGACAGATGCTGCGGTGCGCTATTTGAGAGATCTTTACAACATTTATAAAGATTGGCACCTTGTGATTGCTGCATACAATTGCGGCCCAGGGAACGTAAATAAGGCGATTAAACGGTCGGGCGATGCGAAGGATTACTGGAAAATTTATTACAGACTGCCAAAAGAAACCCGTGGTTACGTTCCGGCGTTTATTGCCGCAAATTATGTGATGAATTTTTACCAGAATCACAACATTCTCCCCAAATCTCCTGATTTTCCGATTATTACTGATACGTTGATGGTAAACGACTATTTGCATTTTAATCAGGTATCTGAGGTCCTGGGCGTTCCGGTGGAACAGATCAGAAGTTTGAATCCACAGTATCGGAGAGATATTGTTCCGGCAAGCAAAGATCGGCCGTACAGTCTGGTTTTGCCGCAGGACGAAGTTTCGGCATATCTGGAAAATGAAGCTACCATTCACGATCACAGACGCGAAGAATTTTTTCCAAACAATCAAATCGTAAATCCTCAGGATAATTTTGCACATCACAACTTAAAAGACATAAAAGGAAGAGATAAAGTCTTTTATACCGTGAGAAAAGGAGACAATCTTGGGTTGATTGCGGCTTGGTTTAGAGTGAGAAGCTCCGATATTAAATATTGGAACAGCATTCACCGAAACTATGTGAAATCCGGTCAGAAATTGGTTGTGTATGTGCCTCAGGGCCAACGCGATTATTTCGAAAAACTAAGTCAGAAAAGTTTTGCAGAAAAGCAGAAGTCTGTAAACGAAAAACCGGTTACGAGCGCTAGCCCAAAGTTAGCATCGACTGCTCCCTCGAAACCAGCTGCCCCAGATTCAAAAAGTGCTAATGCTGATACAGTAGTTGCAAAAAGCGGAGTTTCGTCAACAGAAAATAAACCCGATGCAATTGGAGCAAGTAAGTCGCAAGATGTGAAAGCAGAATTTGTGTATTACAAAGTGTGCAAAGGCGACAATTTTTGGTCGATCGCAAAAAAGTTTCCAGGCGTTACCAATAATGAGATCATGAAGCTCAATAACATGACGAAAGCAACCAGCCTGAAAGTTGGACAAATTCTAAAGATTCTGCCTAAAGCCTGATTATAAAATTCTGGATGATATGAATAGTTGGCAAAAAGCAAAGATGAACTCGCTTTTTACCAACTATTTTTATTTTATGAATTACTTCCGGTCTCTGATTCTGTGTTTACCATCCAAAATGAGAATACATTTAAATAATTCCAGAACGATTGTAGAATTTCTTCAGGAATCTCCAGTTTTGATAAAACCTGATAATAACATTTAAGCCAAACAATTCTTGCTTCAGGAGTTATTTTAAACGGTGCGTGGCGGGCAGCCAGCATGGGTTTCCCTCTATTTTCGTTGAAGTAAGGATGTCCGCCGCAGATTTGAATAAAAAAGTCAGAAGAGCGTTGTTTGGCCTTCTCAAGTTGCTCATCAATTCGCGGAAACAAGTGTTTAATTTCACTTTGACTAAGTAAGTCGTAATGATCGCTAACCATACTTCTTATTCCCTCTTCTTTCATTACTTCAAGAAATTTTGGTGAGGGTATGGTTACAGCTGGGCGCTGTCCGAATTCGTATTGGTTAATTGTAAATTCCATGGCCTTTTTACTTGGAAATCGTAAAACAAAATTCGCTAATGATAACAATAAAGAAGCGCTTAGGTTGGCTTCAGGTCTGAAACTTTATCTATTTTTCCCGTAGTACATTGACTTTGTGATTTTTATAAATTAATGTTTCGAAATAGAGGTAAATGATAATTTAAGTATATTGAAAACAAAAAATCAACGCAATGAACGAACAAATTCAACTAATCGCTGCGCGAATTAAAGAATTGCGCGAGATTGCGGGCATTTCGGCAGAAAGCTTTGCAAATGAGTTAAATACAAGTAAAGACCAGTTATTTCTCTACGAAAATGGGAATACCGATATCCCGGTTGGATTTTTGTATAAAGTGGCCCAGCATTTTAATTTGGAATTATCAGCTTTACTTCGTGGAGACGAGCCCAAGTTGCACGTATATTCGGTGACCCGCAAAGAAAGGGGACTGAATGTTGATCGCCGTAAACAATACAAATACGAAAGCCTCGCGTCGAATTTTGTACACAAAAAAGTTGAACCGTTTGTTGTCACCGTTGAACCCGACGCCGCGATGGAATCAAACAACCATTCGGGGCAGGAATTCAATTATGTTTTGGAAGGTTCGCTGCTGGTTGTCGTTGATACCCATGAGATTACTTTAAACGAAGGCGATTCGATTTATTTTGATTCGGGTTACCCGCATGGAATGAAAGCCCTAAATAACAAACCAGCCAAATTTTTAGCCATTATAGCCTAACGAATACAAAATCCTAACAGCATTTATTATGGTTCTCGAAAAATATCTCTCGCAAACTAACTTTTCATCTTATCAGGAGTTTGCTGAAAATTATAAAGTTAATGTTCCTGAAAACTTCAACTTTGCTTACGATGTAGTTGACGAAATAGCTCTGGAAACGCCCGGAAAAATAGCTATGGTTTGGTGCAACGATTTAGGTGAAGAGCGGATTTTCACGTTTGCCGACATGAAAAAGTACAGCGATAAAGCTGCAAATTTCTTCTTGTCAGCCGGAATCAGAAAGGGCGATCCGGTGATGCTCATTTTGAAGCGTCGCTACGAATTCTGGTTTTGTATTCTGGCCTTGCATAAAATTGGGGCAATTACCATTCCGGCAACACACTTGCTTAGTCCCAAAGACATTGTTTACCGAAATAATGCCGCAGATATCAGGATGATTGTTTGTGTTCCGGAACCTGAAGTTATTCAACATGTTGAAATTGCCGAGGAAAAATCGCCAAGCCTTAAAGTAAAAGCTTTGATTGGTACAGATCGTGATGGCTGGTTGAATTTCAGCGCCGGAATGGAAAGTAGTTCCGAAGAATTTGTTCGTCCAAAATTGGAAGACAGACCCAAAAATGAGGACATTATGCTTCTTTATTTTACGTCAGGAACTACAGGAATGCCCAAAATGGTAAACCATAATTACATCTATCCACTCGGACATATTCTAACGGCAAAATATTGGCAAAATGTTATCGACGATGGATTGCATCTTACAGTTGCCGACACGGGTTGGGCAAAATCGGCCTGGGGTAAATTGTATGGACAATGGTTGTCGGGTAGTGCAGTGATGACTTTCGATTTCGATAAGTTTATTCCGAAAAATCTTATGGAGGTGCTTGTAAAATATAAAGTTACAACATTTTGTGCGCCTCCAACAATCTATCGATTTCTGATCAAGGAAGATCTATCTAAATTTGATTTGAGCGCTTTAAAATATTGTGTTGTGGCAGGCGAGCCTTTAAATCCTGAAGTGTACAAACAATTTTTGGATGCCACCGGAATCCGCCTGATGGAAGGTTACGGACAAACGGAAATGACCGTATCGCTGGCGACTTATTCGTGGATGGAACCCAAACCGGGCTCAATGGGGCGGCCATCGCCGGGTTATGCCATCGATTTGCTGGATGAAGATGGCAATTCGTGTGAAGTGGGCGAGGAGGGGCAAATTGTGATTTACACCGATAAAAATGTGCCGGTTGGCATGTTCAACGGCTATTATCGCGATGAAACCCTGACCAAAAAAGTTTGGCACGACGGCATTTATTACACCGGCGACATGGCCTGGCGCGACGAAGATGGCTATTACTGGTTTGTTGGCCGTGCCGACGATGTGATTAAAAGCTCGGGTTACCGCATTGGCCCGTTTGAAGTGGAAAGTGCCCTGATGGAACATCCGGCGGTGCTGGAATGTGCAATTACTGCTGTTCCCGATCCTGATCGCGGGCAAGTGGTAAAAGCAACCATTATCCTGACCAAAAACTATACAGCCAGCGACGAGTTGGCCAAAGAACTTCAGGAGCATGTGAAACGGGTGACCGCACCGTACAAATATCCGCGTATTGTTGAGTTTGTAAGTGAACTGCCTAAAACCATCAGCGGAAAAATTCGCCGCGTGCAGATTCGCGAAGAAGACAAGAAGGAATAATCTTAGTCAATAAATAGTCATTGTTGTCATTGATTGTAACTGCAATTAATGACAATAAATGACACGAAATAAATGACTTTTGGTTTGGCCGATTGCAGATTCAGTATTCGCATTAACTTTGCGGCGAATTAAAACGTTGCACTTTGACTTTTCTGGAATTAAATTTAAGTAATCCGCTGCTGAATGCCCTGTCAGATTTGGGTTTTGTGAATCCGACGCCCGTTCAGGAGAAAGTATATCCCATTGTTTTGTCGGGGCGCGATGCTGTGGGCATTGCTCAAACCGGTACAGGCAAGACCTTTGCCTATTTGCTTCCTATCCTTCGGCAGCTCAAGTTTTCTGATCAGAAACATCCTCGCATTTTGATTATTGTGCCTACTCGCGAACTGGTTTTGCAAGTGGTTGGCGAGGTTGAAAAATTAGCTAAATACATGAATGTTCGGGTAACCGGAGTATATGGCGGAACGAATATAAATACTCAAAAACAGTTGGTTTACAACGGAATGGATATTCTGGTAGCTACTCCGGGTCGTCTGGTCGATTTGGTTTATACCGGTGTGTTGCGCGTAAATTCGATCCAGAAATTGGTAATTGACGAGGTGGACGAGATGCTGAACCTTGGATTCCGGCCCCAGCTGATGAATTTCCTCGACAGCTTGCCGCAACGTCGTCAAAACCTGATGTTTTCAGCAACTTTAACCGATGAGGTCGCCGAGTTAATCAACGATTATTTCTACGAGCCGGTGACCATCGAAATTGAAAGCCGCCAGACACCAGTTGAGCAAATAGGGCAGTGCTATTATTTCGTTCCAAATTTCAATACAAAGATTAATTTGCTGGAAAATTTGCTCGGTAATTCAGATGAATTCAAGCGTGTGTTGGTTTTTGTTGAAAGCAAGCAGGTAGCCGACCGTTTGTTCGAGATGATCGATCCAAAATTTCCGGAGCAGATTGGCGTAATTCATTCCAATAAATCGCAGAATTTCAGAATAAACTCGCTGGAACGTTTTAAAAATGGGGTTTCCAGAATTTTGATTTCAACCGATGTCGCTTCGAGAGGGCTGGACATTCCGGATATTTCGCACGTGATCAATTTCGATGTTCCGGAGGTTGCTGAAGATTACATTCACCGAATCGGGCGAACCGGAAGGGCTGAGAAAACTGGCAATGCCATTAGTTTTGTGAACGAGCCTGAGCTAAAAACGCTGGCCGCGATAGAGAAGTTTACGGGCCGTACAATTGAAGAGAAGCCTATACCACAAGAAGTAAAAATCTCGAATATTTTTACAGAAGAAGAACGTCCGGTGTTGTTTGATAAGGATTACCTGGGAAAGACGCCTAAACTTTCTGAATCTCAGGGGGCATTTCATCAGAAAAAGGAGAAAAACCAAAAAGTGAATTTGGGCGGCCCTGGTGTTCGAAAGCCTCGAAAGGAAGCCCCTGTGAATCGCGGAGTTCTGAAAAAACGGGCGGCTAAGAAACGCTAGAATTGCGAATGATTTGCAATATTTTCAGTGCGTTGCGGTGATTCGAAAATTCGTCTTCCAGAATAATTCGTCGTTTTTCAATTTCTTCGGCTGTAAAATCCTGCCCGAAAAGGCGGTTGATGATGTCGATCATTTCGGCAGGCGTATCAGCTAGTTCGCACAAATGCTCCAGTCCGGTTTTGTTAACCATCGGAGAGTTGGCAATGCAAAATCTGCCCGCAAACAGCGATGCCAGTAATTTCAACTTTAAACCCGTGTCCTGAAACGTTGGAAGCAGGCAAACATGCGCATTTTCTATTAATTCGTCCATTCGGATTCCATCGGGATTAGCAATTAACTCAACATTGGGTATCGATTCAATCTTGCGTATAAGTTCGTTCGATGGATTCTTTCCTGCGACGATTACTTTTTGGCAAACCTTAGTAAATATGTTATTTATCAGGAAATTAACAGCTTGTTTATTCTCCGCAACCGACAGATTTCCGTGGAATAAAATGTAATCGCCTTTTCCGGCTTTCGACTGAATTTCGTTGAATGGATGGAAGGCCGGACTAAAGTGCGAGTTGCCAAATTTTCGGTCGAAATACAAATTATCGTTTGGCGAAATGGAGAGCAAATGATCGGCATTTTTCAGAACCTTTTCGTAGTTCCGCAATTTGCAGGCTTCGATACAATAGAACAGTTTCTTGAAAAGATTGCGCTCAACTTTCCGAAGATTTTGGTAGTAATCGTGTTCAATATTATGAGTTCTGACTAATCGTAAATGATTTTTTAATGAGCTGTAATTCAGGAAATAGCAAGAATGAAGCCCCTCAAATATAATCGGAGCCTGAATTGCATTCAGGTTTTTGAGCAACTGTTCGTTTTTGCGGGTAATAACGATATAAGGTTTAATCGAAAGCTGGTGAAGCAAACCCTTTTTTCGCGGATAGTAATAGACTTTGCGACAGTATTCTTCGAGCTCAAAGGCTTCCGGACGATTGTACTCAAAGCAATGAAGATAAATTGAAACGCCACATTCGGAGAGCGCTTTTATTTTATAGAAGACATCAATCACACCGCCATAATCGGCAGGGTAAGGAATGTTAAAAGCGACGATTTGCAAGGCAGTTTCCACTTCTCGAAATTTTACTTAAATATAAAAGAAAAACCACGATCCGGCAACCGGTTCGTGGTTTTCAACGTGGAGTTTATCAAGTTTTCTAACTTCGGACTTTCTGCTATTCGTCAAGTTTAATGCCGCCGTAACGACTGGTGATGTTTACTTTTCCGCCACCCGAACCAACGGTTCCTTGTATTGAGAATTTATGGTTTTCCCTTATTTTATTTCCCTTATAGCGGCTTTCAGGATAGTTAATGTCGCAATAATCGCAATCGGCATCAACCGAGTAATTCAGCCCGTTTAGCCCAATGGTTATTCCACCGTAACTGTTGTTGATAACGATTTTTCCAAATTCCGGGTTTACTTTGTTTATCCTCACCGAGCCATATCCGGTATCCAGATCAAGATCGCCGGTTAGCAAATCGATCTTGTAGTTGGTGTATTTTGATATTGCTTTCAGCCTGTCAATCTCGTCAATACTGTATCCATCGTATTTCGAATCCAAATTCATCTGCCCGACCTTGTGTAAGTTAATGCCTGAATATTTCGTTGTTAATTGAAGATTCTTGATTTCTTCGGCATACAATTTCGAATATTTAATATCGATTTCGGCGGCGTTTATCGTTTCCAGATCGGCTTTCCCATAGGCTACAGATATTTTTACCGGGTTTCCGGCGGGTGATTGCATTTTGCCAGCAGTCATCGATCCATAACTCACGTCAAACTCGCCTTTGGCTTCAAGTTCGTTTAAAACAATGTTGCCGTACTTGTTTGTTATATTCAGGTTTTTGTCTTTTGGCGTGTTAATTAAATAATCAATGGTAAATGAGTTGTTTCCTCGAAATCCATCTTCAATGTCGGTGGCTCCACTTATTATATCGCCATTTTTTTGAAGAGATATTTTTATCCGGCTCATCATGTCACGGGCTTTGCTATCGGAGGCATTATCTATGGTAATCAGTACCTTAATGGTAATAGAGTCGCCTCCCATGTTATTGATCTTTACTTCGCCAAACTTATTTGATATCTGGATGCCGCTCACACCGTTTTTCGACCATCCTTTCCGGTATTGTTTGGTAAAATCAGCTCCGGATGTTCCTGCAAATGTCGCTGAGCAAAGCAGGAGTGCAATTATTAGGCTAAAGGTTGACTTCATTTTGTGAATTTTTATGCTGTTTTACTTCTTTTAATTTGCTTACAATCAGTGATAAAACATTCATTCGAGCCTGATAGTATTCTAGCATGGCGTTGATTACCCGCTCGTCGTTTGGATTTGCTTTAAGGTCTTCGAGCAACTTTTGGTACATTTGATCAAATTCTTTTTGTTCTTTCTGAAACATCTGTTTTTCTGAATCACTGATCAGACCTTCGTTTTCAAGCAATCTCAACTGTTTCATATCAGTTTGAATGGCTGTAGTATAGTAGAATTCAACTTCGCGGTATTGGGGCGATATTGACCCTAGAGAGAGTGTGTCCTTTTTGTCGGGCGTAAACCAGAGGCGCGCCTGATTAACGGCTAACAAAGCAAAAACAACAATAGCTGCAATTCTGAATATTGGTCGGAGTCTGGCAATAGGGCTCGGTTTCGCTGCTTTTTGAAGCCTGGCCTCAAAGCGTCCGAAGTGGCCCTCCAGTGGTTCGTCGTCTTCAAACGATCTCCGGTTATTTAAGATTAATCTTTCTAATTCGTCGTTCATATCCTTGTTTTTTTCAAGTTCAA
>DAOPZV010000103.1:11976-14291 GCA_035353575.1 Prolixibacteraceae bacterium
CTCAAATTTCCACATCTTCAAATCTTAATTGTATTCATACATTTCTTCTTTTTGAAGTATTTCTCTCAGTCTCATTTTTGCTCTTAAGAATTGAGATCTCGACGATCCATTCGAAATTCCCAGTATTTGAGAGATTTCTTCGTGGTCATATCCTTCAAGTAAGTAGAGACTTAAAACGACGCGGTATCCGTCGGGCAAACTATAAACTGCTTTCTTCAGTTTTTCCATCTGTATTTCCGAAATATCCAGTTGTACGGTTTCTTCGTCGGGAATTTTTTCGTTTAATTCTTCAAATTTTACTTTTCGCTTCTTTAGCTGATCAAGAGACCGGTTAATAACAATTTTTCTCAACCATGCACCAAAACTAACTTCTCCGCGATAAGAATCAAGTTTTGTAAAAGCTTTCAAAAACGATTCCTGCATTACATCTTCCGCCTCAACCTCATTTCCTACCATTCTAAGACATACATTATACATAGACTTGTAGTACAGCTTGTAAATCTCAAACTGAGCTTTCGAATCGCCTTTGCGACACCTGTCTATTATTTCCTGATGGATATTTTGATAGGTCGTTTCCAAGTTTTCTATTTGTTTTCGTACCAATGACGACAAGAGGTTTCCGGATGTTGCATCAACGAATGAAAAATTACAGGAAAATGTTATTTAGTCGCTATTTTCTTCGAGGAAATCCATAAATCGAATCAATTTTTCCTCGTTTTTGCTATTAATTTTATTGGTTTTAATATAATCGATAACAGGCTGGCGAATGGGTTGCAAGATTTTTATAAGCTGCTTTTGCGAAAGAATTTGATAGATTCTTCCTTCCCCGTGCCTGATATAGTATTCCGGATCCTGTTGCACAAATCTTAAAGAATCGTCGGCTGCAGATTTTTCAGGAATTTTTAGCGTTGTGATGTATTTTTTGAGCAGTTCGTAATCGCCTTCGTGTAAAACCTGAAAATAGCTGTGGCTGATTTTATTTTGATACAAGTATTGCCTGAATACAAATACTTTGTTGTCCAACTTAATTCGGTTAATTTCGGAGGGAAAAGCCACAGCGAGAGCCTTTCCATTTTTCCTGAATTCCATATTCCCGGAGTAAATATTGAATCTAAGGAGCATATCTTTAATTTCAGTACCGTCTTCTTTCAAAACATACGATTCCTGAAACTCTTTATCGAGATATTGTGTTCCTGCAATATCTTTTTCCTCGATCCGCTTTTTAGCTCCTTTATTTAAAATTTCCTGAGTGGACAAATCCGTATTGATTTTCTCCAATTGATTTTTTTCTCTTTCCTGTGCTTGCCCCGACAGTTGAAATGCAAAAAAGATAATGTAGAATGCGATGAAAGAAGTCCTCATAAAAAAGTTACTTTTGATGAATTTAATAAGTCTGGAAACATTGGGTTTTGCAGATTGTTAAATATAAGAAAAACATGTCGCATGATCACGAACATACAGGCCGTAATTTAGGAATTACAGTTGTACTGAACAGCGTAATAACGATAGGCCAATTTGCCGGAGGAATAATTTCGGGAAGTTTGGCATTAATTTCGGATGCTATTCACAATCTCAGCGATGTAATTTCGGTTGTACTTGCCTGGATTGCACATCGAATAGGCCAAAAACCGCGTACAGCAAAATCAACATTTGGATACAAACGGGCTGAAATTCTGGCAGCTTTCATTAATGCAATTTCGTTGATTGCCATATCGGTTTACCTGTTGGTAGAGGCCGGAAAGCGCTTTTTCAATCCGAAGGAAGTTGATTTTATATGGATGCTTGGTCTTGGTATTCTTGGCGTGTTAGCCAACGGCTTGTCTGTTGTAATTTTGCACCACAACAAAGAAGAAAACCTGAATATCCGGGCTGCTTACCTGCATTTAATCGGCGACGCCATGACTTCGGTTGCGGTAATCGTTGGTGCAGTTTGTATATGGCTTTTCAAAATATATTGGATCGACCCGCTTGTAACCGTTTTAATAAGTGTCTATATTTTTGTGCATACGTTTAAAATACTCAAAGAGAGCATTGAAATCCTGATGCAATTTGCTCCTGAAACTATTCATCAAACAGAGATCGTATCTGTTCTTCAGGAGATTCCGGAAATAAAAAGTGTCCACCATATTCATTTGTGGCAACTCGACGACGATAAATTTTATTTTGAGGCTCACCTTGTTCTCAAGCAAAACCTCCCTGTTTCTGAAACATTTAGCATCACACACAAAGCAAAACAGTTGCTGAGCAGCCGCTTTGCAATTGGACACACTACATTTCAGTACGAATATTTGCCCGAAGGGGAGTGTAAATGCTGA
>DAOPZV010000104.1:0-3243 GCA_035353575.1 Prolixibacteraceae bacterium
CTGTTTGCCGACCCGCCATCGGAGTACCGGAGCGCCCCGCTTTGGGACTGGAACGAACAAGTAACTGAAGAAGGCATTGATTTCCAGATGAAAGAATTTAAAAAGGCAGGTATCGGCGGTGTGTTTGTGCACCCGCGTCCGGGCTTGCTTACCGAATACCTTTCCGACGACTGGTTTCACCTGTTCGACTACACCGTTCAGAAGGGAAAAGAACTGGGCATGAAAGTGTGGATATACGATGAAAACTCCTATCCGTCGGGCTTTGCAGGCGGTCATGTTCCGGCTGAAATGCCCGATTCGTACAAGCACGGAACCGGGTTGTCGATGGAAGTTCAGGAAACGCTGAATGTTCAGCTTTCTGATACCATTGGCGTAGTTTTGAAGAAAACGGATTCAGGATTTTCGGATATTACAGCGAAAGTTGCTCAGGAAATTGGACAAAAAGGAACCTATTACATTTTCAGGAAAACTTACCCCGGAAAATCGCCGTGGTACGGTGGTTTCTCGTATGTCGATTTGCTGTATCCCGGCGTTACCCAAAAGTTTATTGAGCTCACAATGACCAAAGGTTATGAGCGCGACAAAGCCGAATTTGGTAAAACCTTGATGGGATCGTTCACCGACGAGCCAAACCTGGAAGCAGCCATGAGCAAAGGTTCGATGCTGAGGTGGACGCCTGATTTATGGGATGCTTTTCAGAAGCGCTGGGGATACGATTTGCGCGTGAACCTGCCGTCGCTGGTTGAAGAAACCGGCAACTGGAAAAAAGTGCGCCACGATTATTTCGAGCTGGTACTCGAACTGTTTATCGACCGTTGGGCCAAGCCATGGAGCAAATACTGCGCCGACAATAACCTGAAATGGACCGGACACTATTGGGAACACGGCTGGCCTGTTCCAACTGATGGATTCGACGAGTCGGCTTTTTACATCTGGCACCAACAGCCTGGTGTTGATATGCTTGGTAACCGGCTCGACACTGCCGGTTTGGGCGGTCAGTTTGGAAATGAGCGTGCTGTTCGCGAATTGCACAGCGCTGCCAACCAGGCCGGGCATCGTCGCACTTTAAGCGAAACTTATGGTGGCGGAGGCTGGCAAATGACTTTCGAAACCCAGAAGCGGCTCGTGGATTGGGAAGTGGTGATGGGTGTCAATTTTGTGAACCAGCACCTGTCGTATTATTCGCTCAACGGGGTGCGCAAGTTCGATTACCCGCCATCGTTCTCGTACCACGAACCCTGGTGGAATGATTATAAGTTGATGGGCGACTACATTGGCCGCATTTGCATGGCTATGTCGGCTGGCGAGCAAATTAATCATACGCTGGTGCTGCAACCGAATACAACGGCCTGGATGTATTTCTCCAGGAAAGATAAAAAGCCTGAAATTGATAAAATTCGCGATGGTTTTAAACACTTTGTGTACCTTATGGAGCAACAGCATCTTGAATACGATCTGGGATCGGAAAATGTGCTGAAAACCATCGGAAGCGTCAGCGGAAAAACGCTGAAAGTGGGTCAGCGCGACTATTCATTAGTGGTTATTCCGGCAGAAATGGAAAACATCGACAAACCGACCTTCGAACTGCTGAAAGCCTACATCGACAACGGCGGAAAAGTTCTGTCTTTCAGAAACGATATTCCGTTGCTCGACGGCGAATCATCAACAGTTGTCAACGATTTGATTAACCATTCAGGAGAAAAATGGATAGTTGCCCAAAAACTTACTGATGCTTCGGCAATCAAACTGCTTCGTGCCGACGAATTCAGTATGGAAGATCTGAGCAAAAACGGAATGTTGTACCATCAGCGCCGGGTGCTCAACGATGGGCAGGTGTTGTTTGTGGTGAATTCGCACACCGAAAAGAAAGCCGCCGCAACAATTTCGCTGGAAGGAAAGTCGGTTTCGAAAATTGATTTGGTTTCGGGGAAAGTGTACCGGTATCCGTCGAAATCCAATGGCAAAAAAGTTATGCTGGATATGGAATTGGAACCAGCCGGAAGCGCCCTTTTTGTAGTGAACAATTCGGACTCCGCCGAGCCTGAATTTGTGCCTGCTTTGGGTGAAGAAGTGCCGGTAATGCCAGCAAGCGCCGTGACTGCCAAACGCGAGTCGGACAACATTCTGATGGTGAATTACCTCGACCTGAAAACAGCCAAAACCAACAAAAAAGAGGTGTATTTTATGAATGCGCTCATTGGTCTTTTCAACGAAAATGGTGTGGAAATGGGTAATCCGTGGCAGCATAAAATTCAGTATAAAAAAACTTATCTGGAGCTCGATAAGCAATTCAAAGCCGATTCATGGTTTGAGGGCAGCTATCATTTCAGCATAAAATCAGACTTGAAGCCTGAAGCGCTGAAAGCTATTCGTGCGGTGGTTGAGCGCCCCGAAATGTGGAAAGTATTCATTAATGGCCACGAAGTTTTGCCGATGTCCAATACTTACTGGATCGAGAAGAAGTTTCCGCAATACGCCGTTGGCGAGTTCCTGAAAACTGGAGATAACACCCTCACGATTAAGGCGCCGCGCATGAATATTTTGGCCGAAGTGACCCCGATTTACCTGCTGGGCGATTTTCTGGTAAAACCTGCCGCGCGCGGTTGGGAAATTACGGGCGGCGATTTCTTTATGCTCGGTTCGTGGCGCGAAATGGGCTTGCCGTTCTATTCGCAAAAGGTAGGGTATTCGCAAAACTACAAGGTAAACAAAGCCGATGGAAAGCTATTTTTGCTGAAGTTGCGCCAGTGGAAAGGCACAGTTGCTGAAGTACTGGTAAACGGGCAACAGGCCGGACTCGTGGCCTGGCAGCCTTACCAGCTGGATGTGACTTCGCTGCTGAAAGACGGCGATAACGAAATAACCGTAAAAGTGGTTGGGAACCTGAAAAATACCTTTGGCTATTTTTACAAACCAGCCGACAAATGGATTTATGGCCCCCACGAGTGGAACTATTCGCCCGAAAAACTTCCGGCAGGCTCTGAATATATTTTGGAAGATCTGGGCCTGATGGAGCCGTTTAGCCTGGTGGCGGTGAAGTAAGAAAAATCAATCAATTCGTTCGCAATTCATGTTAGTCAGGGTTTCACTTTAAGTGAAGCCCTGACTCGACGAAACTCAGAAATTTTATTAGAATGGACAATAGTAGAATATTCAAAATGCCATTTGCCAGCGTTTATCCGTTATATGTGCAAAAAGCGGAGAGAAAAGGTCGCACGAAAACCGAAGTTGATACCGTTATTT
>DAOPZV010000104.1:3343-14025 GCA_035353575.1 Prolixibacteraceae bacterium
GTGCAAAAAGCGGAGAGAAAAGGTCGCACGAAAACCGAAGTTGATACCGTTATTTGCTGGCTGACTGGCTACGATAGCCAAGGCTTGCAACAGCAAATTGATCTGAACTGTGATTTTGAAGCATTCTTCGCACAGGCACCAATGCTCAATCCGAATGTTTCAAAAATTACCGGTGTAATTTGTGGGTATCGTGTCGAAGAAATCGCCGATCCGTTGATGCAGAAGATTCGGTATTTGGATAAGCTGATCGATGAATTGGCTAAGGGAAAGGCAATGGGGAAAATTCTGAGAACGTGACGTTATTCGTTCCGGCCAGACCCCATAACAAGGAGGCTCGAATGGAAATTAACAATGGCTTTACGCTCATTACTTCAGTAAACTTTACTTTTACCGCCAAAACTGCCTTTGGAAACGAATAAATTAAAAGGGCATACCGCCATGTTTGCCGCCAATATTGCCTGGGGACTGATGGCACCGCTGTCGAAAATGGTGATGAACAATCCGGCGGTTAATTCCTGGACATTGGTGTCGTTTCGGCTGATTGGGGCCGCCATTGCTTTTTGGTTCTTCTCCTTATTTACCAAACGCGAGAAGGTAACGTTTGGCGACCTCAAACTCATGGCAGTAGCGGCACTGCTTGGCATTATTCTTAATCAGGGTGTATTTGTGCTCGGGGTGTCGCTCACATCGCCGGTAAATGCTTCAATTGTAACAACTACGCTTCCCATCGTTACGATGATACTTGCGGCCATTTACCTGAAGGAACCCATCACCTGGCTCAAGTTTGGAGGGATTGTGGTTGGCGCTTCCGGAGCGTTGCTTCTTATTTTGAGTGCCGCGGGCGCTGGTGCAATGGTCGATCAACGGGCTAATTTGCTGGGAATTGGGCTTTGCTTTTTTGCGCAGGTGAGTTACGCTACTTATTTTGTGCTTTTCAAAAACATGATCGGGAAATACAGCGGAGTTACCCTGATGAAGTGGATGTTTCTGTTTTCCGCGTTGTTCTATTTGCCTTTCAATTTCCGGCATCTGGTTTCAATAGACTATAGCGCTTTGCCTGCAAATGTGTTCGGTGATATCGCGTTTATCGTCTTTGGTGGAACCTTCTTTTCGTACCTGATGATTCCCGTTGGTCAGAAAAATCTTCGGCCAACGGTTGCTGCAATGTACAATAATTTGCAGCCGATAGTTGCTTCAATAGCTGCGGTTTACTGGCATCTCGATACGTTTGGATGGCAGAAAACACTCGCTATTTTATTGGTGTTTGGTGGCGTTTATTTGGTTACTCAAAGTCGGGCGCGCCAAGCTTAGTTTGAAGTTGTCTTTTTAGCTGGCTGATTGAAACTTTCGCTGTGGACTTTCTCTCTTAAAGTAATTTATATTCGTTACTTTTGAAACATAAAAGAATAAAAAACCACAATCAGCAAATTTGATGGGAACCAGAAAATACACACAGATTGGCACCATGTCGATTTTAATATCGGCGCCTTTGTTCCTATTTTTCTCCGGAATGGCCATCAATTCGGGCTTAACAAACAGATCCGATTTTATGATTCTGGGGTTTATTTCAATCCTAATGTTGTTGTGTTGTTTAACTTTTTACAAGATAACAATCACGGTGAGCCAAGCCCAGGTTTCGTTTAAAATGGGGATTGGATTGTTTGGCAAAACTTATCAAATGTCTGATATTAGGCAATGCAGGCCTGTAAGTAATTCATTTATTGCCGGAATTGGCATAAAAATGCTTCCCAACGGCTGGTTGTACAATGTCTCCGGAATTAAAGCCATTGAACTTCAGTTTAAAGGCAAATACAGTATTGTGCGCATTGGCACGAATAAACCCGAGGAAATAAGTGAATACATTCAGAGCATAGTTACCGGGCGATATGCCACATACGCCAATTCAGAACAGCCTGTTCGGAGATGGATCAATCTGTGGTGGGGAGTTATACCTTTAGTCGTAATTCTGGCTGTTCTTTTACCAGGCTGGATTGGAATAAAGACTGATTGTCAGCCGGATGTGTTGAAAATAAAAGGAATGTACAGCCAGAGTATTCCATATAATCAGGTTGAAAAGCTCGATACCATTTCAAGTTTGCCGGCTGTTTCGCTGCGAACAAACGGGTATTCGTTTAATAAGACGATGATTGGAAATTTCCGGATGAAAGATGGAAGCGATGCCCGGCTTTACATCAGGAAAAATTCCAAACCGTTAATTCGTATTCAGGCGAAAGGGAATGCGTTGGTTTATATTGGCTTAGGTAACTTTAATGAGACTACGGCGCTTTTTAACGAGCTTAAAAAGCGAACCAATAAATGAGGGAAATGAGTTTTGTAATTGAAACTGACCGGCTGATATTAAGAGAGTTGACATTGGACGATGTAGCCGATTTGTCGTTGGTTTTATCTGATAAAGAATCGATGGCACATTATCCGCATCCCTTTTCGACGGAAGAAGTTCGGCACTGGATTGAACGAAATTTGGAAAGATACCGAACCGATGGTTTTGGGCTTTGGGCAATTGTTAGAAAAAGCGATAATCGTTTCATCGGCGACTGCGGAATAACCATGCAAAACATCGATGGTGAGCTTTTGCCGGAAATCGGGTATCACATCATTGGGCGGTATTGCAAACAGGGGTATGCTACCGAAGCAGCCGAAGCCTGTAAAATATATGCCGTCAATAAACTGAAATTCAGCGCCATTTATTCGTATTCGCGCGAAAGCAATCTTGCATCGCAGCGGGTTGCTTCAAAAATTGGTATGCAAAAGATCAAAACTTTTGTTCAGGACGAAATACCTATTGTTGTATATTCGTTTACTACAACACGATAACCCGTTAACCCGAATTCATGACCAAACAAATAACGCTCGCAACACTTGCCGATCTGGACGAGTTGGTGCATTTACTGAATGTATTGTTTACCCGGGATATTGAATTTGAACCCGACTATATTAAGCAGCGGATAGGTTTGGAATTGATTATTCTGAATCCCGAGATTGGTGAAATTCTAGTGATGAAAATTGACGGGAAAGTGCTGGGAATGGTGAGCTTGTTATACAGCATAAGCACTGCTTTGGGTGGTAAAGTTGCTACTTTGGAAGACATGGTTATCGCTGAAGAGTTCCGGCGAAAAGGTTTGGGAGCTGAACTACTTAAAGAAGCTGTTTCTTTTGCAAGAAAGCGCGGGTGTTTGCGCCTCACTTTACTTACTGATTTTAATAACGATACGGCTATTAAATTTTACGAGAGGGCAGGGTTCAATCTTTCAAAAATGATTCCGCTGCGGCTGGTGTTTTAGGCGTTGGCTCTTTATGAGAATGATTTCGTATTATTTTTGTTCATCTAAAAATTTGTTTCTGATACCAGTTTTCGTTAAACAATCGAAGGTTTTGCCAGTCATATATTTGAAACAGAAATTCGTTAAAGGGAGAGGTTTGCAATGGGGAAAGAGAACATGAAAACTATCGGAGCGCTGAAAAATACGTTTCGTTCGCTTAAATACCGCAACTACCGATTATATTTTTACGGTCAAAGTGTTTCATTGATAGGAACCTGGATTCAGCGAATTACAACTCCATGGCTGGTTTACCATCTCACCAATTCGGCATTTTTATTGGGTTTGGTTGGGTTTGCCGGACAAATTCCCACTTTTCTGATCGCTCCGTTTGCCGGAGTTTTTACCGATCGCTGGAACCGATATCATCTGCTTATCATTACCCAAATTGCCGCGATGGTTCAGGCATTTTTGCTGGCCTATCTTTACCTTAACGGAAGCATTCAGGTTTGGCACGTGGTTGTGCTTAGCGTCTTCCTCGGAATTGTAAATGCTTTTGATGTCCCGGTTCGCCAGTCGTTTGTTATTGAAATGGTCGAAAACAAGGAGGATTTGGGAAATGCCATTGCACTAAATTCGTCGATGGTGAATGGAGCGCGTTTGTTCGGCCCGTCAATAGCCGGAATGCTCATTGCCTTCACTGGTGAAGGAATTTGCTTTTTGCTGAATGGAGTCAGCTATTTGTTCGTCATAGCATCACTTTTGATGATGAAAATTAGTCCGCGAAAAGCAGTTTCCAGCCAGAAACATGTGCTGACTGAGTTGAAAGAAGGCTTCAGATATACATTTGGTTTTGCGCCTATTCGCTACCTTATCCTTTTGCTCGCGTTGGTAAGTCTGGTGGGCATGCCTTACACCGTGCTGATGCCCGTTTTTGCAAAAGAAATACTGCATGGAGGCTCGCATACGTTTGGCTTTTTAATGGGGGCTTCGGGAATGGGCGCATTGCTGGGCGCTTTTTTCCTGGCGTCGCGGCGCAATGCCGTCGGGCTAGATCGGGTTATCCCGATTGCAGCAGCAACATTTGGAGCCGGACTTATCGCATTTTCGTTCTCGCGCTTTTTTCTGCTTTCGCTCGCGTTGATGGTTTTTGTGGGGCTGGGAATGATGCTGCAAATGGCATCGACCAATACCATTTTGCAAACGATTGTTGACGACGACAAACGTGGGCGGGTAATGAGCTTTTACACGATGGCTTTTATGGGCACGGCTCCCTTCGGCAGTTTTATTGCAGGAAGTCTGGCTACAAAAATTGGCGCACCCAACACGCTCGTTGTTGGCGGAATTGCCTGCGTTTTGGGCACATTGGTGTTTGTTAGGTACTTGCCGAAATTACAAAAGGGAGTGAAGCCAATTTATATTCGGCTTGGTCTCCTGAAAAACAATTCCTGAGTTTCGAAAATAAGTTCGGTCAATAAAATTATCGGTCACTTTTTACCGGATTTTAATGTTTCTGCGGAATTCGTTTGTAGATTTGTATTAATCCTGCAAACCATAAAAAAATGATCCGGACCCGAAAAGTTGAGATGACAGGCGATGAATTCTTTTATTTGCTCCTGACGATTTATTTCAAGAAACGGTGGATAATGTTGATTTGGATTTGGTTACTGATTTTTGTTTTGTTGTTCAGTTCCCGAATCAATTTAATCCAATATTTGCTGGTCGGAATTTTGGTCGTGACTCAGCTTATTCTGATTATTCAGTATTGGGTGTATGCACATTCAAAGTATAACCGGATATACTTGTTGCCGCGCTGTTTCGAAATTACAGAAGAACAGATTGTCGAGTTGATGGACGATGGGACTTCGTCAACCATTAAAAAGGAACGCTTCATTAAAGTGATGCGAACAGGCAAATGCTTTCTGCTGTTTGTGGCCAAAAACGAGTACGTTTATTTACCCTTCGCGGCATTCGAAAGCGAAGCTGATTTGGAGTGGTTCGACTTGGAATTTGTGAGAAAAATCGGAACCAAATAACTCGATAATATGTACGGAAAACATTCAGAAAAGAACTATAATCCAATTCTTGAAGGAATTCAGATTAAAACCCTTTGCTATGGCGATTCTACTTTAATGACCGAGTTTCGGTTACAGAAAGATGCTGTTCTTCCCGAACATGCGCACCCATACGAGCAAACCGGTTACCTGGTTAAAGGTAAACTTCGCCTGTACATCGGTGGAGAGTCGAAAGAACTTGTTCCGGGCGACAGCTGGAACATTGCGAAAGACGTTCGCCATAAAGCTGATGTTTTGGAAGATTCGGTAGCCATCGAAGTATTCAGTCCGGTGCGCGAAGATTACCTGAAGTTTGTAAACGATTCGGAAATAGAAAAATAAACTAAAAACTACCGTAATGAAGAAAATCAAGAACCTGTTACTTGTTCTGCTCGCTGCATTTCTCATTGTTTACTTTGTGATGCCTGTGGTTAGCTACGGGTTTACCGATTTTGCGCTGGTTTTAATCGTCTTGATCGCGCTTTGGACATTGCTCAACCATCAATTTATTTCGAGACCAACGCCTCAGCAAGTTAATTTTCAGTTTAAATCATCGGGAATAAAAATACCCGGGACAATCATTCTGATTCTGGGCGTGTATATTGTTGTGTTGCCTATACTTACTTCTCTGGTTATTTTGAGGAGCAAAGATTATCGCGATTTGATCGGGAAAGTAGAGATTGGTCAAAACCTGGCCGACCACATGGCGCCAATTTCCATAGAAAAGATCAGGGTTGTCGATCAGTCGCTTGCCAATTTGCTTGGCGACAAAGTTTTGGGAGCGCAGCCAGCGCTCGGGAGCCAGGTGCGTTTAGGAACATTCAATATTCAGAAAGTTGGCAATGAGTTATATTGGGTTGCGCCCCTTTTGCATTCCGGATTTTTCAAATGGAACAAAAACAGCGACGGAACGCCTGGCTATGTTATGGTAAACGCGACAAACGAGCGCGATGTGCGTTTGGTTGAGGAAATTGCCGGAAAGAAAGTCAGGATAAAATATCAGCCAGAGGCTTATTTCTTTAGTAATCTGGAGCGGCATATTTATTTCAGCGGATATTATAATTGCGGACTGACCGATTATTCGTTTGAAATTGACGACGAGGGCCATCCATATTGGGTGGTTACAAAATATGAAAAAAGGATAGGTTTCAGTGGAGATGATGCTGTTGGCGTGTTGGTGATTGACACTGAATCAGGAGCAATTAAAGAATATTCGATAGCCAATGCTCCGGCCTGGATCGACCGCATTCAGCCAGCCAATTTTGTTGAGAAGCAACTGAACGACTGGGGCGAGTACGTGAATGGGTACTGGAATTTTTCGAATGAAAACAAGCTGCAGACAACAGAAGACGTGTCGCTGGTTTATGGCGACGACAATCGGGCTTATTGGTACACCGGGCTTACTTCGGTTGGTTCCGATGAAGCAACGGTTGGTTTTGTGTTGGTGGATACCCGAACAAAAAAGGCAGTTTGGTACCGGCAGAGCGGAGCCACCGAGTTTGCTGCAAAAAATTCGGCAGTGGGTAAAATTCAGGAGAAGCGTTACTCTGCTTCAACGCCAATTCCATACAATATCAATGGAATTCCGACTTATGTGATGACATTGAAAGACGACGGAGGCCTGGTTAAAATGTTTGCCATGGTGGCCATTGAAGACTATACTATTGTTGGCGTGGGCAACACCATGCGCGAAACGCTGATGGCTTATAAAAGTGCTATGAATATGACTGGCAATAAGTTGACGGTGAAGAATGTAAATCAGAAAGTTTCGTTGAAAACAGTGATTACACGAATTAGCAACGATGTGAAGAATGGAAACAGCTTTTACTATTTTACGGTGAAAGACAACAAAAATATCTTCATTGGATCATCTCAGGTATCGAACGAAATACCGGTATCGGCGGTGGGCGATAGCATTGAAATCAGCTTCGACAGCGATATGCAGGGCGTTCTCGACGTTTCCAATTTCAGAAACAAAACAATACGGAAATAATTGATTCAGAGTAATCTGATGTTTAAAAAGGCTAAGCGAAGGAGTACAGATTTGTATTCCTTCGCTTTTTTTAGAGCTACGGTCTTTGACCGATTAATACACGTTTGGTCAGAAACCTCAATCTTTATAAAATCTTTATACTTCCTCTTCAAAAATTAATAATATCCTTACGGGCCAATGATTTTCTTTGCTGCGTCGGACAACGATCTGGAAACACTAACCAATCAGGCTTGAAACTCCCCCAATAGAACAGGTTTAAACAGAAACAAAAAACAGATTTATTACAGAATTTTCGTAGAGTTTTAAGTATGACTGACGCAGGAGAAGGGTACCTTTGGGTAGGTAAGATCAAGAAGGTTTTGATTGGCAAGGCAAAGACCTTGCAGGATAAGTCGATATTTGATAAACTTTCTTTAGTTGCTTTCTTTGCCTGGATCGGGCTGGGAGCTGATGGTATTTCATCGTCATGTTACGGACCGGAAGAGGCATTTCGCAATTTGGGCGGGCACCAGATGCTTGCAATTTTCGTAGCGCTCGGCACGGTGTTCACCATTTTTATTATCAGTTCAAGTTATAGCCAGATCATAAAGCTTTTTCCGCAGGGCGGTGGAGGATACCTGGTTGGCAGCAAATTGTTGTCGCCAACTGTCGGTATGATTTCTGGGTGCGCACTAATCATCGATTATGTTTTGACCATAACTATATCTGTTTCCAGTGGATCAGATGCTTTGTTCAGTTTTTTCCCTGAAACATGGCAATCTTACAAGCTGGGAGTGGCTATGATTGGTGTCTGCCTGCTCATTCTCCTAAATCTGCGTGGCGTGAAGGAATCGGTGGTTTCGCTAACGCCAATCTTCATGATTTTTATCCTGACTCATGTTTTTATTATCGTGTACGCCATCCTGATGAAAGCCAACGATTTTAGTGTGGTTTCAGCAGAAACATCAACGCAATTACATTCGTCAATTTCGGAGTTGGGCTTGCTTGGCACAATATTTATTATCCTGAAAGCTTACAGCATGGGAGCAGGAACGTTTACCGGGATTGAAGCGGTGAGCAACGGCATGCCAATTTTGCGGCAACCGAGGGTGAAAACGGCACGCCGAACCATGACGTTAATGGCTGTTTCACTATCTTTTATCGTGATGGGATTGATGGTTGCCTATGCGCTTTACAATGTGCAAATCAGTTCGCATAAAACGCTTAACGCTGTGTTGTTCGACAATGTTACCGCCAGCTGGGGACCGTTGTGGGCAACAAGTTTTAAACTGATCACCTTGGTTTCTGAGGCCGCTTTGTTGTTTGTTGCTGCACAAACCGGTTTTATCGATGGGCCGCGAATCATGTCGAACATGGCCATTGACCGCTGGTTCCCAAAAAAATACGCTTCGCTTTCAGATCGACTGGTAACCATGAACGGTGTATTGCTGATGGGTATCTCGGCCATTGTCCTGATGGCAATTTCGCGCGGATCAGTTGCCTTTTTGGTCGTTTTGTACAGTATTAACGTTTTCATTACTTTCTCAATTTCGCAACTGGGAATGGTTCGGCACTGGTGGATCGAACGCAAAAGACTTCGCTCTTGGAAAAGGAAACTAGCCATCAATGGCATCGGTTTCATATTGACCTCATTTATCCTGATTTCGGTAACAATTATCAAATTTGAAGAGGGAGGCTGGATAACGCTGGTGATTACCGGGTTGTTCGTGGCGCTGGCTATCCGCATCAAGAAACATTATTACAAAGTGACGCTTCGGTTCAAAAAAATACGTTTGAATGCGATTGAAGAACTTCATGGCGAACTCTCCAAAATTCCAAACTACGATCAGCACAGGGAACCTGAATTTGTAGAATTCGATCCGCTTGGCAAAACAGCTATTATTCTTGTTAAAGGATACGGCGGAACCGGGTTGAATACTTTCCTTCGGATCAACGAGCGGTTCAAAGGCATCTACAAGAACTTTATTTTTGTGCGGGTGGGGGTTGTCAACACGAGAATTTACAAGGGGTCGGAGGAGTTGGACCATTTTAAAAACTCGGTGCGTGAAGATGGGACAAAGTACGTGAAGATTGCCAACCAGTTTGGTTTCTACGGGAAAAGCATCTGGACCATTGGCACCGATCCGGTTGAAGATGTCTATAAAATTGTGAAACGACTGGTTCCGCTTCTCCCAAATCCAACATTTTTTGGTGGTCAACTGGTATTCTCAAAAACATTTTATTTGTCGCAATTGCTGCACAATCACACCATTTTCTCCATTCAGAAGAGATTCTTCAAATTTGGGCTGCCTATTGTTATTTTTCCGATAAAGATTGAATAGACCAGCTCTGCTTCCCACTTTTAAAAAGAATGTGCTCATTTTGTTGCTCTGACAAAAAAATCACATACCTTCATCAAACGGGAATTCAAAATGCAGCAAATGAAAGGACGATTGTTGTGTATCGTGGGCTTGTTCCTTTTAATTGTAATCGACCTAAAAGGCCAGGAAAGTGATTCGGTTCAAAGTTTTTCAATCGGGGAGAAAACAATCTATTCATTTATTATTCAGGATTCTCCTGCAAGGCTTTTCACCATGAGACAGTTTGATCAGGATTACCTGAATGGCTATTTGCTGTTCAATCACCTGATGGACAATTCTTTTTCTCCAAAACTAAATTACCTGATTCAGGCGGTAGCAGGATTCATGGTATTTATTCCGTTGACCCACGAAGAAGGACACCGCTCCATTCTGATTTCAAAAAATATTGGTTCCGTTTCAGAACCTTTCTTCTTTTCAAAAAGAGGTGGATACATCGATGGGGTTACTGATGCGTCGCTGATTAATCTCAGGAATAAAGATTTTCCGGTTTTTGCGCGTTTGTACACCGCTGGCCTCGAATCAGATTACATGCTTACGCATAGAGAAGAAGCCATGTTTTCGTTTGAAAAAGCTGGGTTTAAGGATTTGGCCGTGGAGTACCTGATGCGGAAATTAATGCTTATGCAGTATTACCTAATCGGATTTTTTAAATACGACGTCGATGGTGCAGAAGAGAGCAATGAACTAAACCGCGATATTGTGGGAAACGATGTTTATGGCATTGTAAGACAACTGCACCGGCCAACAATGCCTTTTCAGCGCTATACAAGGTATTCAGAACTGACGACGGAAGAAGTAAGTTATTTGAAAAAGATGGGATACCGATCTTTTTTAAACCTTCTTAACCCAAATATTATTGGCATTTCAAATATTCGGGTGTCGAAATACCTGAGTCTGAATTTTGGAATGGGCCACACGATGTGTCAGTTTGGCGATTTTACCGACGAAAACCTGTGGTTGAAAATCAACGGTAAATTAATGATTGACTCTTATTTCA
>DAOPZV010000105.1:0-1449 GCA_035353575.1 Prolixibacteraceae bacterium
TATTTGGGCAAAGAGCCAACTCCGGGTCAAAGCGAGTTGTCGGCGAAGTTTGCCAGTTTCATTTCAGAGTCGGGTTTCGATGCTGTCTTTCTCCTGAAAGGGTACGCCGGAACCGGCAAGACCACTATGCTTAGCGCGCTGGTCGAAACATTCAACAAATTCAAATTCAAGGCGGTACTTTTGGCTCCAACCGGGCGAGCTGCTAAAGTGCTTTCGGGCTATTCGGGGCAAAATGCCTACACCATACACAAGCACATATACCGCCAGCAGTCGTCGAGCGACGGCATGGGTCGCTTTGTGCTGAATAAAAATCTCTACAAGGACACCTTTTTTATTGTCGATGAGGCATCGATGGTTTCCAATTCGACTGCCGAATCGTCGATTTTTGGTTCAGGCCGCCTGCTCGAAGATTTGATCGAATATGTGTATTCTGGCCAGAACTGCCGCTTGATTCTGGTTGGAGATACAGCTCAGCTTCCGCCTGTTGGTCTCGATTTGAGTCCGGCGTTAACGAGACAGGAGCTTGAATTTTATGATCGGGAGGTGTTTGAGCATGAACTAACCGATGTTGTGCGTCAGGATCAGGATTCGGGTATTTTGTACAACGCAACGATGATTCGAAATCTGATTACCGAGACCGATTTTTTTGAAGGTTATTTTCCGCTCGAACTGGAAGGTTTCAGTGATATCAGAAAACTGGGTGGTGCCGATTTAATTGAGGAAATCTCAACTTGCTACGATAAGTTCGGATTGTTCGAAACCATTGTTGTAACCCGATCAAATAAACGTGCAAATAAGTTTAACGAAGGCATCCGTAGCACCATTTTGTATAAGGAAGCCGATATCTCGAAAGGCGATCTGCTTATGGTCGTGAAAAACAATTATTTCTGGCTCGGGGAAAATGAGAACATCGATTTTATTGCCAACGGCGACATTGCCGAAATTGTTTCAATCGGGAAATACGAAGATTTATATGGTTTTCGGTTTGCAAATGTTTGCCTGAGATTGGTGGATTATCCCGATCTGGAAATCGACTGTAAAATCATACTCGACACTCTGTCCATTGAATCGGCATCGCTCAACAGCGAGCAAAACCGAAAGCTTTTCGAGGCGGTTTCCGAAGATTATATGGACATCAGAAATAAGAAAAAACGCTGGGAAAAGGTGCGCGAGAATCCATACTTCAATGCACTTCAGGTGAAATTTGCCTACGCAGTAACCTGCCACAAAGCCCAAGGTGGGCAGTGGAAGGCCGTTTTTGTCGATCAGGGCTACCTCACCGAAGAAATGATCAACCTCGAATTTTTGCGTTGGCTCTACACCGCTTTTACCCGCCCAACCGAACGCCTGTACCTGGTGAACTTTAACAAAGAGTTTTTTGATTAGAAGACTGATTTACTAAATTGAAAACACCTGCCCCTCGCTTATAGCTTCAGTATTCGGGAAAAT
>DAOPZV010000105.1:1549-13631 GCA_035353575.1 Prolixibacteraceae bacterium
TTTCAGTTTTTCAGGAATAAGGTTGGGTAAAACAGGTTTCTCTTCGAATCGGAAACCACAGGTTGCAATGCGGTGATCGAGCGGAAATGAATAAACGGTTACTGTTTTGTCGTCGAAAACTAGCTGCTCCCGCTTAAAATTTAACGGATGATACACTATCCGGAATGAAATGCCTTCAGGATAAAGAAATTTGATTTGTGGCTCAAGATAAGCCTGTATTTCGGAGTGGGCAAAAAGGTGCAAATCGGCGGTGCGGCCAAGTAATGAAAACGTAGAGATAAGGCCAATCAGCCCGAAAATATGATCGCCATGCAGGTGCGAAATAAAAATGTGGTTTATTCTGGAGAACCCAATTTTGTATTTGCGCATTTGGGTTTGTGTCCCTTCACCACAATCGATCAAAAAAAACCGCCCACGTACGTTAAGTACCTGGGCGGTAGGATATCTGTTCGATGTAGGTAATGCGGAACTGGTTCCGAGAATTGTCAGCAGAAAAGGAGTTGATTTATCCGACATTGCCGAATTATAATCGTTCTTTTTCTTTCAGGAGAACTTCTGCTTCTTCAACAGTTCGGGTAATTAACAAAACTGTATGGAGCATTGATATCCTGATAATCTGCTCAACATCGGTTTGGAGCCCTGTCAATATAAAAGTTCCTATAGCGTCTTCGCAAAGGCGATTTGCAACCAAAATTGCGCTTAGCCCCGATGAATCACAATATTCACAATTACTTAGGTCCAAAATGATGTTTTTCTCACCATTCGAATTTATAGCAACAAGTTCAGATTTCAAGTCAGGAGCATTGTTCGTGTCCAGTCTTTCGTTCAGAACTTTTATGAGTGTATAGTCTGATATTTTTGTTGTTTCGAAATCCATAGATGCAATTTAAGGAATTCTGATGGATTTGTAACAGCTATCGACTAATTTTCTTTTTGTTCGTCAGCCTCCATTTGCGACCGCAAAGCTGCCAGTTCGGTAATATCTCCAAGCGTAGTTTTTTCTGCGCTGTTAATTTCCTTCACTTGTTTTACAGCTTTAGCTGTTGCTTTGGCCTGAGTTTTACGTTTTGCAGTTTCTTCAGCTTTTTTCTCATCTTCGAACACTCTTGAGTGTGAAAGGATGATACGTTTAGCTGCTTTTGAGAACTCAATTACTTTGAACTCTAATTTTTCGTCTAATTGAGCCTGAGTTCCGTCTTCTTTTACAAGGTGACGTGGAGTAGCAAAACCTTCAACACCATAAGGAAGTGCAATAGTTGCGCCTTTGTCGAACAATTCGATAACTGTTCCTTCGTGGATTGAATCAACAGAGAAAATTGTTTCGAAAACATCCCATGGATTTTCTTCCAACTGTTTGTGACCTAGGCTTAAACGGCGGTTTTCCTTGTCGATATCAAGAACTACAACATCGATGTCGGCACCAATTGATGTGAATTCTGATGGGTGTTTGATTTTCTTTGTCCAGCTCAAATCAGAGATGTGGATCAAACCATCAACACCTTCTTCGATTTCAACAAATACACCGAAATTAGTGAAGTTGCGAACAGTTGCTTTGTGTTTGCTTCCAACGCCGTAAACGGTTTCAATGTTCTGCCAAGGATCGTTTTTCAATTGTTTGATACCCAAAGACATTTTGCGTTCGTCGCGGTCCAAAGTTAAGATCTGAGCTTCGATTTCGTCACCAACTTTCAGGAAGTCCTGAGCGCTGCGTAAGTGCTGTGACCAGCTCATTTCTGAAACGTGGATCAAACCTTCAACTCCCGGAGCAATTTCTACGAATGCACCGTAGTCGGCAATAACAACAACTTTACCTTTCACGGTGTCTCCAACTTTCAGTTCTGAACCAAGGCTATCCCATGGGTGAGGAGTCAATTGTTTCAAGCCAAGAGCGATACGTTTTTTGTCATCATCGAAATCAAGGATAACAACGTTCAGTTTCTGATCCAGCTCAACAATTTCATTTGGATGTGTAATACGTCCCCATGAAAGGTCGGTGATGTGAATCAAACCATCTACGCCGCCAAGATCCATAAATACTCCGTACGAAGTGATATTTTTAACAGTACCTTCAAGTACCTGTCCTTTTTCAAGTTTAGAGATAATTTCTTTCTTCTGCAGTTCGAGTTCTGCTTCGATAAGAGCTTTGTGTGATACAACAACGTTGCGGAATTCGTGGTTAATTTTAACAACTTTGAATTCCATTGTTTTGTTAACGTACACATCGTAGTCGCGGATTGGTTTTACGTCGATCTGTGAACCTGGCAAGAATGCTTCGATTCCGAATACATCAACGATCATACCGCCTTTAGTACGGCATTTGATAAACCCTTTGATTACTTCGTCTTTTTCCAGAGCTTCGTTTACACGATCCCATGAGCGCATTGCGCGGGCTTTTTTGTGAGAAAGGATCATCTGGCCTTTCAAGTCTTCAAGACTTTCAATGTAAACTTCAACTTTGTCTTTTGGTTTCAGTTCCGGATTGTAGCGGAATTCGTTTAAGCTAACAATACCGTCTGATTTGTAACCGATGTCAACAACAACTTCGCGTTTGTTCATCGAAATTACAGTTCCTTCAACTACTTCTTTTTCCTGAACAGTAGTTAAAGTTTTCTCATAAAGAGTTTCAAGATCTTTTTTGTTTTTACCGGCAAAACCTTTGTCTTCTTCTTCCAAAGCATCCCAGTCAAAATCTGCTGTTTCAGCAATAGCAGCTGCTTTTTTTACTTCTTTTGCAACAACTTCTTCAGCGGCTGCAGGTGTTTCAACAGTGACCTGTTGTTCGAGTTCAACCTGTGGGTTGAGATCCTCTGCGTTGTTTTCTACCATTTAAAAATCAATTAATTAATAAATTAGACATTATTGTGATAAATGCGCGGCAAAATTAAGACTATTCGGCTATAAAACAAAGATTTCCGTTTATTTTTATTTTGAAGAAAGCGAGCATCAACCGCCGAACGTATGTTGTTTGGAATGTGTTGAAAATCAGTATAAATTATCAAAAGATGAGTTTTACTGCTGTTTTTGGCGGTTAATAACCCTATTATCTTTAATTTTGATTCCGGAATAACATAAATTCTTTTTTCGATTTTAACTGAAATATAGACTGATAACAATATCACAAAAATTTAGCTTATGAAAGGAATCATTCTTGCAGGAGGGTCGGGAACCCGCTTGTATCCAATCACAAAAAGTATTTCGAAGCAAATTATCCCTATTTACGATAAACCAATGATTTACTATCCTTTGTCGGTGTTAATGCTGGCGGGAATAAAGGAAATATTGATCATTTCAACTCCCAAGGATATTCATTTGTATCAGGATTTATTGGATAACGGGAGCCAACTCGGACTGAAAATTGAATACGCTATACAACCCTCTCCGGATGGTTTGGCCCAGGCTTTTATTATAGGTGAAAAGTTTATCGGAAACGATTCGGTGTGTATGGTTTTAGGCGATAATATCTTTTACGGATACAACTTTAGTTCGATACTGGAGGAAGCTTCACATCTGGAGGACGGCGCAGTTGTTTTCGGGTATTACGTGAATGATCCTGAAAGATACGGCGTTGCTGAATTTGATGAGTCGGGAAAAGTACTTTCAATTGAAGAAAAACCGGAAGTTCCTAAGTCAAACTATGCCGTTACCGGGCTATATTTTTACAGCAACGATGTAATTAAAAAGGCTTTAGGTCTAAAACCCTCAAAAAGAGGAGAACTTGAAATTACAGATTTGAACAGACTGTATCTGGAAGAAGGAAGACTGAAAATGAAATTGCTAGGTCGTGGTTTTGCCTGGCTCGATACAGGAACACATGAGAGCTTAATGCAAGCGTCGAATTTTATACACACCATCGAAGAAAGGCAAGGATTGAAAGTTTCGTGTATCGAAGAAATTGCATTTCTTAAAGGATACATAAACAAAGAGCAGCTGCTCAAGCTGGCAGAGCCATTGAAGAAAAACCAATATGGCGAATATTTGATTAAACTTGCCAACCGAAAAGTTTATTCCTTTTAAATATCCAGAATGAAGATCATAGAAACCCCGATTCCGGGACTTTTAGTAATTGAGCCTAGGGTTTTTGCTGACGAACGAGGCTATTTTTTCGAAAGTTTTAATAAAAATAAGTTTGCTGAGGCTGGATTGGTTTCAGAGTATGTGCAGGATAACGAATCAAAATCGCATTACGGAGTTATTCGAGGACTGCATTACCAGCGCGCTCCCTATGCACAGACTAAGCTAATCAGGGTTGTTCGCGGAACGGTTTACGATGTAGCTGTAGATTTAAGAGTTGGATCGCCGACTTTTGGAAAATGGCATGGGGTAATCGTAAGTGCCAGCAACAAACGACAATTTTATATACCAAAAGGTTTTGCTCACGGATTTTCAGTACTGAGCGAGTATGCTATCTTTTCATACAAATGCGATAATTTTTACAATCCGCAAGCCGAAGGAGGAGTTCGCTTCGACGATCCTTCGCTTAATATCGACTGGATGTTACCGAAAGACTTGCAGGTAATTTCGGAAAAGGACAGGATATTGCCTTTCTTATCAGATGCCGATATCAATTTCAAATTTGAAGCCTAATGACCAAAATACTTGTAACCGGCGCAAATGGGCAGTTGGGTTCAGAAATTAGAAAAATCATAGGAAATTATCCAACGCTAGAATTTTGTTTTACCGATGTGGCTGAGTTAAATATAACCAGTCAGACCGAAGTACAAAAATTTCTTGCTGGTTTGAAGCCTGAATATCTGATTAATTGCGCTGCATATACAGCTGTTGACAAGGCAGAAAGCGATAAGGAAACAGCATACCTCTTGAATGCTCGAGCTGTTGAGATTCTTGCAGAGGAGTCGTCGAAAATTGCTTGTCGAATGATTCATATTTCAACGGACTATGTGTTCAATGGGAACGGACCAAGACCATACACTGAAAGTGATCCGGTTGATCCGCAGTCGGTTTACGGAAGTACGAAGCTTTCCGGCGAAATTTTTTGTCGCGAAAAAAATCCGGAGAGTTTGATTATCAGGACGTCGTGGCTCTATTCGGCGTTTGGAAACAACTTTGTGAAAACCATGCTTCGTTTGGGAAATGAAAAAACTGAAATAGGCGTTATTGCCGATCAAATAGGTAGCCCTACTAATGCCGCCGATTTGGCCCAGGCAATTTTAACGATTATTTTATCTGTGGAACGATCTGAAGTGCGGTATATTCCTGGTATTTACCATTATTCTAATGAAGGAGTTGCCAGCTGGTACGATTTTACAAAGGCAATTTTTGATATTAAAAATATACACTGTTTTGTGAAACCGATTGCATCCGAAGATTATCCTTCGCCGGTAAAACGTCCGGCATACAGCGTAATGAATAAATCGAAAATTAAAGCTACTTTTGGCTTGAAAATACCTCATTGGAGAGATAGTTTAGTTGAATATTTCAGATAAAAATTGAAAGATATGGCAACAAATCAAGACGTATTAGAAAGTGTAAAAGCCAGAGCTGCAGAATGGCTGACTGATGTTTATGATGAAGCAACAAAAGCTGAAGTTCGCCGGATGTTAAATAATGACGATCCAACCGAGTTGATCGATTCGTTTTATCGCGATCTTGAATTTGGCACCGGTGGTTTGCGCGGCATTATGGGCGCCGGAACAAACCGCATGAACATTTATACGGTAGGTGCTGCAACTCAGGGATTAAGTAATTATCTGAAAAAATGCTTTGCCGGTCAGGAAGTAAAAGTTGCTATTGGACACGATTGCCGCAACAACAGCCGGTTGTTTGCCGAAACCAGCGCCGGAATTTTTGCAGCCAATGGGATAAAAGTTTACCTGTTCGAAGATTTGCGTCCAACGCCGGAATTGTCGTTTGCAATACGTCAGCTGGGTTGCCAGAGCGGTATTATCTTAACAGCTTCGCATAATCCGAAAGAATACAATGGCTATAAGGCATATTGGACAGATGGTTCACAAATTGTTGAGCCTCACGATGTAAATATCATTAACGAAGTACTGACGGTTAAAGCTTCTGATATTAAATTCAACGGTGATCCTTCGCTTATTTCAATCATGGGTACTGAAATGGACGAACTTTTCCTCGAAAAAGTGAAAAGTGTTTCTATCTCGCCCGATGTTATTGAGCGCCAGAAAGATCTTAAAATTGTATATACTCCAATTCACGGAACAGGAGTTAAACTCATTCCTGCTGCATTACGCAAATTCGGCTTTACCAACATTATTAATGTTCCGGAGCAGGATGTGGTTAGCGGCGACTTTCCAACCGTAGTTTCGCCAAACCCGGAAGAAACAGCTGCATTGGAAATGGCCATTGCAAAAGCAGTTGAAACCAACGCCGACGTAGTTTTGGCTTCCGACCCCGATGCCGACCGTATCGGCGTAGCGGTAAAAAACGATAAAGGTCAGTTTATAATTCTGAATGGCAACCAAACTGCTCTGGTTTTCATTTATTATATCATCAGCAAACGGAAGGAAAGCGGGAAACTGGCTGGTAACGAGTTTATTGTAAAAACAATTGTTACAACCGAACTCATTGCTAAAATTGCTGAACTAAATAAGGTTGAATACTTCGACGTGTTCACTGGCTTTAAGTACATCGCCGAAGTTATTCGCGATTTTGAAGGACAAAAAGTGTACATCGGTGGTGGAGAGGAAAGTTTTGGCTTCATGCCAGCCGATTTTGTTCGCGATAAAGACGCGGTATCGTCGTGCGCATTGATGGCCGAAATTGCTGCGTGGGCAAAAGACCAGGGCAAATCGCTGTTCGAAATGCTGCTCGACATCTACCTGGAATACGGTTATTCGCGTGAGAAAATGAAATATGTTGTCCGCAAGGGAAAAACCGGGGCCGAAGAAATTCAGCAAATGATGGTTAATTTCCGTAACAATCCGCCAAAAGTATTGGGAGGCTCAAAACTCGCCATTGTAAAGGATTACGAAACGCTTGTGGCTAAAAACCTGTTAACGAAACAGGAAACGAAGATTAATCAGAAAACTACGTCGAATGTGTTGCAGTTTTTTACCGAAGATGGCACTAAAATCTCGGTAAGACCTTCAGGAACAGAACCTAAAATTAAATTTTATTTCGAAGTAGCTGGCAATTTAACCGAAAGGTCGCAGTATTATGCTGTTGAAAAAGTTGCCGACGAAAAGATTGATGCAATTATGAAAGAACTTGATTTATAATAGAATCAAAAAAATCAACTAAAACCAATTAAGATGAAAAGAGTATTTGTTTCAGCTGCAGCAGTTCTCGCTGTATCGACTGTTTTTGCTCAGGGAAGAACAGATTTCCCTATGAAACCAGAGATGACCGAAATCTGGGATCCCGAAATTTCAGTTGTAACTCCGGGCGAAACACCTCAGGATGCACCTTCGGATGCCATTGTTTTGTTCGATGGTAAAGTGTTGAATCAGGAGTGGACTAACGCATCTGGAGCAGAACCTGGATGGAAAGTTGCTGATGGTTGTGTAACTGTTGTGAAAGGAACCGGTATCATTCAAACAAAACGCCAGTTTAACGATTTTCAGTTGCATATCGAATGGCGCACACCTGCCGAAGTAGTTGGCGAAAGCCAGGGCCGCGGGAATAGTGGTATTTTTCTTCAGGGACTTTATGAAGTGCAGGTTCTTGACAACTTTAACAACCGTACTTATCGCAACGGGCAAGCCGGAAGTTTGTATAAACAGCATCCTCCGCTTGTAAATGTTTGCAAGGGACCTGGTGTATGGCAAGTGTATGATATTATTTATACGGCACCACGCTTTAATCCAAACGGCACCTATTTTACTCCACCTTATGTGACTGTAATTCAGAATGGTGTGCTGGTTCAAAACCATGTTGCATTACGCGGGCCAACTGAATACATTGGAATTCCCGAGTATTTTGTGAAACCTCACGGCGCCGGACCAATTCAACTTCAGGATCATGGAAATCCTGTTAGCTACCGTAATATTTGGATTCGCGAATTATAGCATAACGATTTAAAGCAAAGCTTCCTTTATTCGGGAGCTTTGCTCTTTTAAAAACGAACTAACCACAAACAAATGACTTCCCTTTACAGGTGCGTCCTGCTTTTTCTTTTTCTCTTTTTTATTTCTTCTGAAACGTTTGCGCAGATTTATTTTACGTCATCAAACCTCCCATTGGTTATTATAAATACAGGAGGAAATGCGATTGTTGACGATCCGAAAATAATAGCCGACATGGGTATTATCTGGAATGGTGCCGGAAAGCGAAATTCTCTCAGTGATCCAAAGAACAACTTTAACGGGAAAATTGGCATTGAGATCAGAGGTTCATCTTCTCAGCAATTTCCGAAGAAAAGCTACGGCTTGGAAACAAAAAACAGCAGCTTGGTTTCGACTGATTATCCGTTGCTTGATATGCCAAAAGAAAACGATTGGATTCTTTATGCGCCATACACTGACAAAACTTTGATCCGCGATGTATTGACCTACACATTGGATGCTACTTTGGGACATTGGTCGCCACGGTGCCGGTTTGTAGAGCTTTTTTTAAACGGAACTTATCAGGGTGTATATGTTTTGATGGAAAAAATAAAACGAAACAAATCCAGAGTTGATATCGCCAAGCTAACAACAACCGATAATTCAGGAGAAGAACTGACTGGAGGGTACATCGTTAAAATAGATAAGGTAACCGGTAGCGGAGGAGATGGCTGGTATTCAAATTATTCAAATGTTTCTGGAAAAACCTATTACCAATACGACTATCCCAAGGCTGATGAGATTACAAGCGCACAGAAAAGCTATATTCAATCGTACATTAAATCGACTGAAAGCGCTTTGTACAACGAAAATTACAACTATCCCGGAAATTATCACGAGTTTTTGAACGACTCAACATTCATTGATTTTATGATTATCAATGAGTTGTCAAAGAATGTTGATGGCTACCGGCTAAGCTCGTTTCTGTATAAAGACAAAAATGGTCTATTGAATTGTGGCCCCATTTGGGATTTTAACCTTGGATATGGGAATGCCGACTATTACCAGGGTTGGGTTCCAAAAGGCTTTCAGTATCAGGCGAATTTGGGCACCGATTATTGGCAAAATCCTTTCTGGTGGGGTAAATTGGTAAAAGATCAGAACTACATTGCAAAACTGAAAAGCCGCTGGACCACACTGCGGAAGAAAGAATTATCTGACGAACGGATAACTTTTGTGGTTGACAGTCTGACCAATTTGCTTTCAGAATCGAAAGACCGCAATTACCTGCGCTGGCAGGGTGTTTTGGGTTCTTATGTATGGCCTAATTACTATGTCGGGCAAACATATTCAGACGAAGTTGTATGGATGAAAAACTGGATAACCCAGCGGCTTACTTATTTAGATCAGCAATGGAAGTTAGTAACTGGTGCTGAAGATCAGCTGGCAAAGGCTGGCTATTCAGTTTATCCAAACCCATTTACAACTGAATTGATTTTAAAAATGCCAGCCGGTGTTTCAGGAAAGCTTTTGCTCGAATTGTATAATTCTTCGGGAATGCTCGTTCGGCAGGATGAGTTTTACGCCGAAGGAGAATCATTCAAAATCAATCTTTCAGGACAAAATATTTTGAATTCGGGTTTATACGTTTATAAGCTGGTTCAAAACAAAAATGTTTTGGCAACCGGCAAGCTTATGAAAGTGAATTGATTGCCTCAGAATAATGAACGAAGCCAGAGTTTGACATTCCTTACCTTAACTTTACCAATTTGCTGCAAAGCAGTTGTTCGGTTTTGGAAAATTCATTTTTAATTATCTTTGGCACATCTAAAAATTACCTTCATGCAGGAAAAAATTCTGATCCTCGATTTTGGTTCGCAGTACACTCAACTCATTGGCCGACGTGTCAGAGAGTTAAATATTTATTGCGAGATTTATCCATACAATCACTATCCGGCAATAGATGATACCGTTAAGGGTGTAATATTATCCGGAAGTCCTTTTTCTGTTCGGGATGCCAATGCGCCAAAACCCGATTTATCGCTGATAAAAGGTGAAATGCCTCTGTTAGGCGTTTGTTATGGTGCACAATATTTATCGCACTTTTATGGTGGAGAAGTCGCTCCTTCAAACTCGCGGGAATACGGCCGTGCAAATCTTGGTTTTGTTGATAGCTCGAATAGTCTGTTGAAAGGAATCAGTGAGAATACGCAGGTATGGATGTCGCATGGCGATACAATTGTTCGTATTCCGGAGAGTTATAAGGTTATTGCCAGCACTGCCGATGTTGAATATGCAGCTTACCAGATTGACGGTGAAGAAACCTATGCCATTCAGTTCCATCCTGAAGTTTATCATACAACCGAAGGAACAAAACTGCTGAAGAATTTTGTAGTTGACATTTGTGGCTGTAAACAAGACTGGACGCCAGATTCATTTATTGAAACAACGGTAAAAGAACTGAAAGCCAAGCTGGGTGACGATAAGGTAGTTCTTGGGCTTTCCGGAGGTGTTGACTCTTCGGTTGCTGGTGTTTTGCTGAACCGCGCCATTGGCGAAAACCTGACTTGTATTTTTGTTGACAATGGCTTGCTTCGGAAAAATGAATTTGAGCGGGTTCTGGATTCATACAAGGATATGGGGTTGAATGTGATTGGTGTTGACGCCAGCCAAAAATTCTGGGGCGATTTAGCCGGAGTTACCGATCCTGAAAAGAAACGCAAGATCATTGGTCGCGATTTTATCGAAGTTTTTGATGTTGAAGCCCATAAAATACAGGATGTAAAATGGTTGGCACAGGGTACAATTTATCCTGATGTAATCGAGTCGGTGTCGGTTAACGGGCCGTCGGCAACCATAAAATCGCATCACAACGTTGGCGGACTACCCGAAAAAATGAATTTGAAGGTTGTTGAACCATTGCGACTTTTGTTTAAAGACGAGGTTCGCCGCGTAGGAAAAGCATTGAATATGAAACCAGAGTTACTTGGTCGGCATCCGTTCCCAGGTCCGGGCTTGGGTATCCGTATCTTAAGTGATATCACTCCTGAGAAAGTTCGTATTTTGCAGGAAGCTGACTACATTTTCATCGAAGGATTGAAGGAATGGGGTTTGTACGATAAAGTTTGGCAGGCCGGAGTTATGTTGCTCCCGGTTCAGTCGGTTGGCGTGATGGGTGATGAGCGAACTTACGAAAATGTAGTTGCATTGCGTGCCGTGGCTTCTACCGATGGGATGACTGCTGATTGGGTGCATTTACCCTACGATTTTTTGGCCAAAATGTCGAACGAAATCATCAACAAAGTGCGTGGAATTAACCGCGTAGTTTACGACATCAGTTCAAAACCGCCTGCAACAATTGAGTGGGAATAAATCAAGGCAAAACAAAAAAGTATAATATGCAAAAGGAGGTTCGATTGAGCCTCCTTTTGTATATTATTTGGTTAAAAGTCTGAATAATCTGTTGGATGAAGCAAAAGCTTTACCGATTTTGAAACGGTATTTTGGTATTCAGATAAGGCGGATAATGCTTTCCATTCAGGATGAGCTCTGAATGCTGCCCAATGTTCGTCGTGCGCTGTCATATCAGCAAAAGTGGTGAGGTACATCAGGTTCGGCATCGTGCTCCCCGAGATAACTTCAGCATAAAAAACAGCATTGAAGTCGAGTTTTTTGAAGATCTTGATTTCTCCGCCTTCATTAAACATTTTCACTTTCTGGCGAAAGAGGTTTTCTGTTGGTCCCTCGTAACTTCTTAGTTCGTAGATCCTTTCTGCCGGTGCTGTTTTAAATGTTGGAATAACGAAATTAGGCGCATCTGGAAAAGCTTTCAATAAAATTGATTCCTTACGCAAAAAAGCTGGTTCGTTGAATGGTGCCCCCAACACTGCGATACCTTTGGTTTGATATTCTTTGTCAGCTGCCAGTATATCCTGAATTTTAGCAAACTGTTCCAGCGACACAAAAGGAATCCACACAAACAATCGTTTGGTATTGGTTGTGTCACTTTCAATTGGTTTAAATACACCAATCTTTTTTATTCCGGCACGATGTAGCGCAGGTAGGTAGGCTTCTTTCAGAAAACTTTCAACTTTTTCCTGCTGAACTTTGCCAGA
>DAOPZV010000106.1:0-12988 GCA_035353575.1 Prolixibacteraceae bacterium
ATACCTGATCAGCGAATAAAAGAGGAAATTGTTACGGGTTTCGAGTTACGAGTTACAAGAAACCTGAGGCAAAAAGTCAGCTCGTAACCCGTATCCCGCAACACGCAACTGCTATTGAAGACTCTAATTTTTTAATATCTAGGCCATGTATCGAACACCACATATCATCGACTCCACCCTTCGCGACGGCGAACAAGCCCCGGGAGTGGTTTTCACGCTCGAAGAGAAATTGCGCATAGCGGCGTTGCTCGATGAATGTGGTATAAGAGAAGTTGAAGTGGGGACCCCGGCCATGGGTGACGATGAAGTTCAAACCATTCGGGAGATTGTTCAATCGGGTTTTCGTTTCGATAAGCTTTGTTGGGCGCGAGCCAAAGAATCGGATATTGCCGCGTCGGCCAGAACAGGTGCCAACCGCATCAACATCTCATTCTCGGTTTCCGATATACAGCTTTCGGCGATGGGGCGTAGCCGCGAATGGGTGATGAGGCAAATCGCGCCAATGATTTCGCTGGCCCGATCAGAATTCGACTTTGTAGCTGTTGGAGCGCAGGATGCTTCGCGTGCCGATCGTGGATTCCTGAACGAGTTTATTGGAGCTTGTCTGGCCGAGGGAGCTGACCGCATTCGCCTGGCCGACACGGTTGGAATCCTGAATCCGATGACTACTGCGGAATTGTTTTCATTGGTTAGCTCGCTGTTCCCGTTTGTCGATTTTGAGTTTCACGGACATAATGATTTGGGCATGGCAACCGCCAATTCGCTGGTGGCTTTGATGTCGGGAGCAAGTGCGGTCAGTGCAACCATCAATGGTTTGGGAGAACGCGCCGGAAATGCATTTCTGGAAGAGTTAGTCGCTGCGCTGAAAGTTTCTTCAGGTGTAAACTCAGGGATTCACCTGCCCGAATTGCAAAAGCTTTGTCGGTATGTTTCGGAGGTTTCGTACAGGCAAACGCCCGTTTCGAAGCCAATCACCGGGGCAAATGTGTGTCGGCATGAGTCGGGCATTCATTGCCGGAGTTTGCTGCACAACGAGTTGTCGTACCAACCTTTCCGGGCTGAAGAGATTGGCCGTCAAACCGAGATGGTGATCGGAAAACATTCAGGAAAAGCTACGATTGACGATTTTTTCAGGAAAAGGAAGATCGAACTAAGCGAGGCGGAGTCTCAGCTGCTAACGGCTAAAGTGAAGCAGCTTTCGATGAGAAAAAAGCGGGAACTGAGTGAAGTAGAATTGATTTCGCTGGCCGAATCAGTAAAAACAAAATAAGGAGGATGCAAAATGGAAGAATGGGAAAAGTATTTGGATGAAGGGCTGGCTTATTGTAAGGTGGCCGTCGGAGCAAAAGAAAAAGGAAAGCTGGGGAATACAGTAATATATAATACGGTGGGTTTAGCCATCGAGAGTTTGCTGATGGCGAGGCTCGCTAAAAATGGTATTTATCCCGAGCATTCAAGCATCGGTTCGATGCTTCGCGAGATCAAGAAGCTAACTCCGGTTCCGGAGGAGTTCTTCGCTGAAGTGCGGTTTATGAATTCGCTGATGAATTTCTGTTCGCTTGAAGTGGTTGCTGAGCGAATACCGACAGATGAGGAAATTGAGCGAATGGTAAGCTTTGTGAAAGCCTTGAGAAATTGGACCGAAGATAGCCTTCTGGCGGCTTAGGAGAAATAGAGTGTATTCTATAGTAGTATGTCAAACGAAAACTAAGTAAAATGAAATTAAGTGCACGCAATCAGTTAAAAGGTAAAATCCTGAAGGTGGACGAAGGATTGATTACCGCCAAAGTTGTTCTCGATCTTGGAAATGGCAACGTTATATCGGCCATCATTTCGAAAGATGCCATCGACGACATGAACCTGAAACCGGGAGACGATGCTTTTGCCGTTATCAAATCGACAGAGGTAATCATAGGTGTTCCGTGTAGCGACGAAGATGAGAAATGCAGGTGTAAGTGATTATGATCGAAGTTGAATGCCATATTTCAGTAAAGAAGAACGGGAACTGTTTTCTCGATCCGGTGAAGACCGCGCTTTTGCAGGAGATAAAAAAGAACGGTAGCCTGAATCGCGCTGCAAAATCGCTGCAAATATCGTATCAACACGCCTGGAATATGATTAAAGAAATGAACGATTCGGCGCCCGAACCACTGGTTGCCAAACAGCGCGGAGGGAGCAACGGTGGCGGAGCTTCGATCACAGCCTACGGCGAGAAAATTCTGAAAGACTATTTCATCATTCAGGCGCAAGTCGATAAAATGGTCAACCAGATTAATGTCGAGATCAACCTGTGATTTTTTTTGATTTACGTTATCTTTTTTGAGTATAACGAAAAATGCAGTTTTATGAGCGAAGAAATAATTTACCAACCGATTGGCTTTATACGAACTCCTTTCAGGAGTATTGAGAAAATGCCCATTCAGCCTTGTGGTGCCAAACGAGCCAAAGGAACCATTGAACTTGATCCGGAGTTTTTGCCCGGATTGATTGACATTGGAGGGTTCTCGCACCTGATATTGATTTACCATTTCCATTTGGTGAAGGGCTACAAGTTATACGTGGTGCCATTTATGGACGATCATCCGCACGGAATTTTTGCGACGCGGGCGCCGCTTCGGCCCAACCCGATTGGCATGTCGGTGGTAAAGCTGGTGAAAGTGGAAAACAATGTACTGCACATCGAGGGTGTTGATATGGTCGATGGTACGCCGTTGCTCGACATCAAGCCGTTTTTTGCCAAATACGACAACCGCCCCGACGCCGTAGCTGGCTGGCTCGAAAGCAAGGTCGATCTCGACATCGAAAAAGTGAAATCTGATTTAAGGTTCGATAAAGAAAAAGGCCCGGAATTTAATCGCTGCAAATGATTGAGAATTCCGGACCATCAAAACCAAATTTAGTTTTAACGATTTAAAAGTATGAAAATGAAAAGAATCTATGCACTCCTGAGCATTTGTTTTTTTGCAGTGCTCAGTTTTACCGATGCACTCGGGCAAACGACGATTGACGCCGAGTTTAGGCCGCGAACCGAATTCAGGCAGGGGTTTAGCCAGCCTTTGCTTGATGGAACAAAGCCGGGCTTTTTAACCACACAGCGCACCCGCCTGGGCTTTGCCTACAAAGGGGGCGTGGTTAGCACAAAAATTACTTTGCAGGACGTTCGCCTATTTGGCGAAACCGATACCAAACAGCCGGCTACCGCCACTACAGGAAGCATTGGCGTGTACGAAGCCTGGGCCGAAATGCTGCTCTATTCAGGAACAAGCCTGAAAATTGGTAGGCAGGGCATTCAGTTCGAAGATGGCCGTTTGTTCAGCCTTTCGCCCTGGAGCACCACCGGAAATGCTCACGATTTGGCTCAATTGCGGTACGTTGCTCCCGGAATCGACATTCAGTTGGGCTACGCATTCAACAATCAGAAAGCGTACAATGCCGATACCTCGTTTTATTCGGTAAGCAAAATGTACAAGGAACTGGAGTTTTTGCACATCACCAAAACACTGGCAACCGGGCTCGATTTAAGCATACTGGGCGTTGACGAGGCTTTTATGAAAAGCAAAGCCGACCGCAGTTTATACCATCGCTACACCACTGGCGGAACCTTGCAGTTGAAAAACGATCAGAAACCGCTCGGGTTCCTAGCCACAGCATACTATCAGTTCGGGAAAAGCGCGCCAGCCGTCGATCTCGACGCCTGGTTGCTGGCCATTAAAGGAACTTACGCGTTCAACAAAAAAATTACCGGTTTGCTGGGTGCCGATTATTATTCAGGATCGGGAGCAACGCTGGCAGCAACCAAAACCAATACGTTCAACAAGTTGCCATACGGGGTAAACCATTCATTTAATGGCTATATGGAATATTGGGCAACGCTCCCGAAAGGTGGTTTGGTTAATTACTTTGGAGGCGCAACCCTCAAGCTGAACAGCCGCCTGAGCAGCGACATCACCTATTACGGGTTCAAGCTGGCCAAAGGCATGAAATCGGGAACTGCAGACGTAGAAAAGAACATTGGATCGGAACTGGATTTGGTGCTGAATTACAAGTTCTCGGCCGAAACTGCTGTACAATTTGGCTGGTGTACCTATTTCGAAACCGATGGCACCAAAATGCTGAAATACAAATCGACAACGGTTGAAACACGCTTCCCGCATTACGCTTATGTGATGTTAACGATAAAGCCACAATTGTATAAAACCCCGGTAACAGCCGACACCAAGTAAATCGCTAATTTTAAAACTATGAATATGAAAAGACATATATTACTCATACTAATCGCCTTCGCGGCCTTTTCGGCTCAGGCACAAACCGTGAAAGTGGCTGCGGCCGCAAATCTTCGGGCCGTTTTTGACGACATTGAAGCGGCTTACGAGCGCGCAAATCCCAAGACCAACGTTTCGGCCAATTTTGGTTCGTCTGGCACCTTACTTCAGCAAATTCTGAATGGCGCCGAGTTCGATGTGTTTATGGCTGCCGACAATACCTTCCCGGTTAAGCTAAAGGACCAGGGAGCCGCTTCAGGCGAGATGAAAGTGTACGCGTTGGGAAAACTGGTGCTTTGGAGCAACACGCTCGATGTGTCGAAAGGACTGGACATCCTGACCGATCCTTCGGTAAAACGCATTGCGGTGGCCAAGCCCGATTTGGCTCCGTATGGCGATCGCGCCGTGGCTTGCCTCAAACAAGCCGGATTGTTCGATAAAGTGAAGGACAAAATAATATATGCCGACAACATTTCGCAAACCGCGCAGTTTGCCCAAACGGGCAATGCCGAGGTGGCGTTTTTGGCCTTGTCGCTGACCATGACACCCGACATGAAAGGCTCCGTGTATGTTGTCGATCCGAAGTTGTACAAACCGGTTGAGCAGGCGATGATTTTGGTGAAAGGCTGGAAGGTGAACCCTGAAGTTGCCAAGTTTATGAAGTTTGTTTTAAGCGGCGATTGCAAACCCATTTTCGAAAAATACGGTTATATCGTACCCTAAATAAGGGAAAAGGTAAAAGTCAAAAGTGGCAATTAAGCAGCTTGCGACTTTTACCTTTCACTTTTTAACTTTTGCCTAGATATGAATAAATTACCCGGAACAATAACCAATATTCAGCAATCGGGAGCCATTTTACTGGGTTACGATACCTTTCAGAAAATGCGTATCAAACACCGATGGGATGCCATTAATGAAGAAACAAATGCCATCGACAATGCCCGTTGGGAAAAAACTGAGCATGTGCCTTTTCGCTTTGAAAACAGCGATACCAAAATGCAATTGCTGGTTCGAAGCCGATACCTGCTGTTCAAATCAGCCGAAAAATGGTCACCCAGTCAAAAGACAAGAGCCAAAATCCTGTTTACCCAATATCCCGACATTCACAAAGCTTTTAGCCTGACTCATTCTCTTCGGTTGATCTTCTCACTAACAAAAGTTAAAGGCGTGGCTTATACCAAACTGGCCAAATGGTATAACGATGTGACGGATTCCGGCTTTAAGGCATTTAACACCATATCGGCAACAATCTACAAGCATTACCAGCAAATCCTGAACTTCATCGATAACCGGTCAACCAATGCTTCTGCCGAATCGTTCAACGCAAAACTGAAGGCTTTTAGAACAAGTTTAAGAGGAATAAGGGATATCTCTTTTTTCCTTTTCAGAGTAGCATAAAATTTATGCTTAAAATTTGACGTCCACCCCAATGCTGAATTGATCCTTACAAGATCAATTGATAAACCAATAATATTTGTTTACTCCAATGGCTTCATATAATCCATTTACAAAACTTTAATATCTAACCTCTCTCTCCAGAGATGAATCAATGTAGCTCATTTAATCCTTCACAACGAGATTAACTTGTGAATCCATTAATGGAAATGCAGGCAATTTATCCCTCCGAAGACAATCTCTTTCTGATATCTTCCATTTCACTTTCCATATCTTTAATTTGGGTTTCCTTTTTGTCAATGTTGACGCGCAAAGAAGAAATCCTGGCTTTAAGTCCAAAAATTGTTGTGGTTTCTTTACCCAAAGATTGTATGTCAAAAAGATGGTCTTCCAACTCTTGTAGGTTTTCAATATCATTTTTAATCGATTCTTTCATATCCATGACATCCGTATAGAGCGAAGAAAGTTTGTATTGCATTTTCAGTTCCCAGTTCTTTTTCTTCTCATGAAAATACTCATCGACTCGCTGGTTTAGTATGGCAAATGCAGACTGTAATCTTGAATAAAGTTCTTCTCTCTGCTCCCTGACAAGTTTGATATATTTAAATTCGGACTGGATTTTTTTCAGGTATTCTCTTGTTTCTTTATATTCGTTGGATTCTTCTGCCTGGATCAGGCCATCATTAACTTTTGATTTAAGGTATTTGTAATTACTTTGAGCTTCCAGTTCAAATGAATTTTTTTCATGATCCTGCCGTAAATTCAAAGTTCCAATGGCTTCCTGTAGAATGTTATGAATGTTTTCCCTTTGTTCTTTTTTTAAAACAGAGTCCCTAATATCGGCCTGCAAATCTTTTATGTCAATCCGAAGCTGATGAAATTCAAGCGTTTCATTGGTTCGTCTTAAAATATCCAAAGCTCTTGGTTTGAACAAATCGTATTGCCTTTCCGCTTCTTGATTATTCTTTAGCGAAATTTCCTCATGACGAATATTTATATTCGTAAATGCTTCTTGTAATTTTGTATATAACTCCTCCCGCTTTTCTTTTACAAGTTTGGCATTTCGAAATTCAGACTGAACTTTGATCAACAAATCTTTCGCTTGCCTGATATCCTCCGTCTTTTTTGCCTGACTGATGGCATCTTCAATATCTTGATTCAGTTTATTATAGTTTTGAGCGCTTTCTTTTTCCAAACCCGCTTTCTCAATTTCCTTAAAACCTTTTATTTTTTCAAAAGCCAATTGAAGCATGGCATACATACTTTCCCGATGTTCACGAATAAGTCTGGTTTCTTTAAACATTGCCTGAACTTCAATCAGGAAATCCCAGGTTTCTTTGAAATCTTTGGGATTACTAGCCAGAAAAAGAGCCTCTTCAACTTTTATTTTAAGCGATGAATAATTTCGGAGGGCTTCAATATTAAATTGATTTTTTTCATCTTCTATTTTCGTATTAATCTCAGTAAACGCATCCTGTAATTTTGTGTACAGTTCTTCACGATCATCTCTACGAAGCTTCAACCCCTTAAAACTATTTTGAACTTCAATTAAAAATCCTTTGGCTTCGCGCAAATTACTTGTTCCCCTGACCTTTTTGAAAGCATTTTCAAGCTCGTATTTTAAGTTTTTATAGTTTTTTATTAGTTCATCTTCCGTTTCCATCACTGATCCCATTAATATTATTTTTGAATTTGATAACACATGTCGTTTAGGCAGGTTTTGATTTTATATCTTCTAAACAGCTTAAATCAGACATTGAGTATGCTCACCATTCCCAATATTTTAGAATTGTTAATCCCCGCAAACATAGTAATACAACATTTATTCGTCAAGCAAGTACAGTACAATCTGAAATCATTTAGTGGAAAACTCATTCAGAATTCAGAGCTAGGTACATTTTGGAAAGCAAAATTGTGGAGTATGTGCTACTCCGTAGAGAATATTTCCTAATAACCTGAGTTCGATTCTAAAATAGGGTCAATTGGTTTGACTTTACGGTTTGATATTTGATAGCTGGTTTTTTGGGAAAGAACGAATAAGCGATTAGAGCAGATATTAAATTGGTCATGAAGTTCCCAAAAGACCTGTGGCGTGAATGTTCGATGGAACAAATAATTTTCAGTTCGTCATTAATGGTTTCGATAATAGACCGTTTCCTGAGCAATATCTTGTCCTTCATTTCCACCACCCTTTAATGGTGCAGGTAAAATAAAAAGCTTTGGGCAAGGCCATTGTGCTTGCAGCCGGTTCGTCTCACTCATTCAACCGTTCGCTGGGACGCTCGTTCCTCACGACACCGCTCTCTATTTCATTTCGTTCACCTCACCAGTTTCAGCACCGCACGTGTAAGTGTTTCGTGCCTCACACCCACACCTTTCCAGCCCACGACTCCAGCATTCCCGCTTATTTTACCTGCGAATTGTTTGCCCCATAAAACCGGTTCCCGATCATTATCGCTTTGTTCAGACTTCATTGAGCGTTTCATCATGCTATTGAAATGAGAATAACTGCCCACCCACCTCCCGGTGCCAGTTATTTCCCATTTCAACAGCACATCATCATCATACCCGAAATTTGCCATTTCACTTTTCAAAAAGGATTTTTAAGGGTTTTCCCTAAAATGATTGCCGGGAAACAATCAAACATGACCTTAGAAATATTGTCACTGCAAAAGAACGCATCTAAACGCATAGCATTCTCAATATCAGGCATTGCCCAATTATTGCAATACCTTGGATCAGATAAGGACAAGGTCGGGTTTGGTTCGTGTCAAGTCCATACCAAGTCCAAGTAGAAACAATTTAAAATTACCGTCATGGGTACAATTAAAAAAGGAATCCTGGGTGGATTCTCCGGCAAAGTCGGAACAGTAATTGGAGGCAACTGGAAAGGCATTGATTATATGCGTGGAAAAGCTGCCAGTGTATCAAATCCCAAAACCGAAGCACAGCTGGACCAAAGAGCCAGATTTGCTGCGGCTCTCTATTTTTTGCAGCCATTAACCGCATTCTTGCGGGTAGGTTTCAAAAATTACGCTGTTAAGATGACTGCTTTCAACAGCGCTATGTCCTACAACCTGAACAACGCCCTCACTGGTGTTTATCCTGATTACTCTATCGACTATGCAAGTGCATTGGTTGCTCGTGGTTCGCTCCCTGGGGCTTTAAATCCTCAAGTGGCAATGAACTCGACAACTGAAGTTGAATTTAGCTGGACCAACAACTCGAACGAAGCTAAGGCAAAGGGGAATGATAAAGTTTTGCTTGTTGTGTTAAACCCGGCAAAACAACTTGCAGTAACCGTAGTTGGTGGAAACACCCGCGCTGAAGGAAGCCAGGTAGTTTCTTTACCTGAAAACTTTACTGGAGATGAGGTCCAATGCTACATTGCATTTCAGGATGAGAAGCAAACTGTTTTATCAAACAGTGTTTATGTCGGGGCAATCGTATTGGCTTGATTCATTTGAGAACCTAAAGGTTTCTAAAACCGCTTTCTTTTAGAGGGCGGTTTTTGTTTTTAGTATCCTTTGATACTGCCTTTTTGAGGCATTTTGTATGTAGATTGTATGTAGGAGAATAAAAAAGCAGTTAAGATTTCTCGTAACTGCTTGATTTTGAAGTGGGCCCAACTGGGCTTGAACCAGTGACTCCCTGATTATGAGTCAGGTGCTCTAACCAACTGAGCTATGGGCCCTGAAATATTTGGTATTTCAAATTTCGGAGTGCAAGTTTACAGAATTCGCCGCGAATTCACAAGTGTCGGAATCAATTTTCAGCAGATTCTGTGTCAGTTTTCACAACATCTTCTAATTCTTGTTGCTTATTTTCTTCGTCAACTTTTGTTTCTTTTTCTCCAAGCTTGTTAAATAGCTTTCTGTAGAAAATGATAATGGAAAATATACCAATTGAAATTGAAGAGTCGGCAACATTGAATACGGGCCGAAAAAACTCAAAATCACGTCCACCAAAAACAGGCACCCAACTTGGATAAACACCTGAAATTAAAGGGAAATAGAACATGTCAACAACTCGTCCATGTAGAAAAGTTGCGTAGCCACCTTCCGGAGGGAATAAAGTAGAAACCTTTCCTGCACTCTCATTAAAAATAAGGCCGTAAAAAGCGCTGTCAATAATGTTTCCAATTGCTCCGGCAAAGATCAGCGCTACGCACGCAATGAAACCCATAGGCAAATCTTTTTTTACGAGTTTCAGTATATACCATCCAATTCCGAATACGGCTGCAATGCGGAATAAGCTAAGGAAAATTTTTCCATAATCTCCGCCAAATTCAAACCCAAAAGCCATTCCGTTATTTTCAACAAAATGTATACGGAACCAACTTCCAATTACCGAGAATTCTTCACCAAGGGTCATGTGCGTTTTGATCCAAATCTTAAGAATTTGGTCAACCAGCAATACTAAAACAACAATGAGAATCGACTTTTGTAACTTCGACATCTTTTTAGTTTATAAAAAAAGATTGGAAGTGTTTTTCTTCCAATCTTTTACAAAATATTGATTTTAAATTTATTTCTGTCCGTTTTTTGCGTCAATACTAAGGGTTGCATGCGGAACAGCTCGCAATCGCTCTTTTGAAATGAGCTTCCCTGTTTCACGACAAATACCATAAGTTTTGTTTTCGATACGAACAAGAGCAGCTTGCAAATACTGAATGAATTTTTGCTGACGCTGAGCAAGTTTCCCGGCTTCTTCCTTCGACAAAGTGGCTGCTCCTTCTTCCAAAACCTTGAAGGTTGGAGATGTATCCTGGGTATCGTTACCATCGCTCTGGGTTATTGAGCTTTTATACATTTCAAAGTCCTTCTGGGCTTTTTCGAGTTTATCAAGAATTATAGCTTTAAATTCAAGTAACTCTTCATCCGAATATCTGGTCTTTTCACTCATAACTTTAAGCTTTTTTCATTTTCTGAATTAGGGTTACATTTACCTCAGACCTTAAAAGTATAAAATAATTTCGATTCATTACACGCTTTTGAGCATTCTGAGTTAATTACCATATTATGAATTCCGGATTACCTGAATCCGTGCATTCACATCAACATCAATCTCAACTAAACTGGAATTTTCGTCCTCCAGAGTATCAACCATAACTAGTTCAGAAGCAAGTGTTTGATTGCTTATGTATTCAGCAAAATTTGTTACAGCCTGATTGTAAAAATCGTGCTTCTGAATTTTCAGGACGATACGGTCAGTTACTTCAAAATCGCTGTCTTTGCGGATATTCTGAATTTTGTTGATGAACTCGCGGGCAATACCTTCCTGTTTCAGTTCTTCAGTAAGATTGATGTCGAGTGCGATGGTCAGACCGCCTTCTGAGGCAACCAACCATCCGGGAATATCTTCTGTCTGTATTTCAACATCTTCCAAGCCAATCAGAATTTCCTGCCCTTCAATGTTCAACGGATAGTTTCCTGATTTTTCGAGCTGGCCAATGTTGTGCTGGCTAAATGCGGCAATTTCTCCTGAAATCTGTTTCATCAGTTTGCCGTATTTTGGGCCAAGAGTTTTAAAGTTTGCTTTTATCTTTTTCTTGATAATTCCTTCTGAATCAGTGATGTATTCAACTTCCTTCACGTTTACTTCTGAAAGGATGATGTTCTTCACCGCTTCGAAATGCGCTTTGAATTCAGGATTCAAAATTGGCACCATGATTTTTGCCAGCGGCTGACGAACTTTCAGCTTTTCTTTGCGACGCAAGGCCAAAATCATCGACGAAGCTTTTTGCGCCAAATCCATTTTTTGTTCCAGATCGGTGTTTATCAGCGACTCGTCGCACAATGGGAATTCGGCTAAATGCACGCTTTGATCGGTCTCTTTGCCGGTGATTTTATTCAAATCGGTATAGAGCAAATCGGCATAGAACGGTGCGATTGGAGCCATCAGTTTGGCAATCGTATTCAAACAAGTGTACAAAGTCTGGTAAGCCGAAATTTTGTCTTTGTCGTACGATCCGCCCCAGTAGCGTTTACGGCTCAGGCGAACGAACCAGTTGCTCAGATTTTCAGATACAAACTCTGAAATGGCGCGTCCGGCGCGGGTTGGCTCGTAACTTTCGTAGCTTTCGCCCACTTCTTTTACCAGCGAGTTAAGCAGCGAAATGATCCACTGATCCAGTTCGGGGCGTTCGTTTACCGGAATTTCTTCTTCAGTGTAGGTAAAGCCGTCGATGTTGGCATACATCGCGAAGAAGTTATAGGTATTGTACAATGTTCCGAAGAATTTGCGTTTCACCTCGTCAACACCGGCCATGTCAAATTTCAGGTTGTCCCAAGGCTGCGAGTTGGTGAGCATGTACCAGCGCAGCGGATCGGAACCATTGTCTTCGATGGCGGCAAACGGCTCGATGGCGTTACCCAAACGTTTCGACATTTTGTTGCCGTTTTTGTCGAGCACCAAACCGTTCGAGATGATATTTTTGAACGAAACTGATTCGTCGATCATCGTTGCGATGGCGTGCAGCGTGAAGAACCAGCCACGGGTTTGGTCAACACCTTCGGCAATGAAATCGGCCGGAAAAACCTCGTTGAACTTTTCCTTGTATTCGAAAGGATAGTGGCGCTGCGCATAAGGCATGGCGCCCGAATCGAACCAAACGTCGATCAGGTCGGGCTCGCGGAACATTTTCTTTCCTGAAGCCGAAACTAGCACGATGTCGTCAACAAACGGACGGTGCAGATCGATTTTGTCGTAATTTTCTTTCGAGTTGTCGCCTACTTCGAAACCCTCGAAAATGTTTTTCTCCATAACTCCGGCAGCAACTGCGGCTTTAATTTCGGCCACCAGTTCTTCGGTCGAGCCAATACATTTGGCTTCGGAGCCATCTTCAGTTCGCCAGATTGGAAGCGGAGTTCCCCAGAAACGCGAGCGGCTCAGGTTCCAGTCAACCAGATTTTCGAGCCAGTTGCCAAAACGTCCGGTTCCGGTTGAGGCTGGTTTCCAGTTGATGGTATTGTTGAGCGCGATCATTTTATCTTTTACCGCGGTGGTGCGGATGAACCACGAATCCAGCGGGTAATACAGGATCGGTTTATCGGTTCTCCAGCAATGCGGATAGTTGTGCACGTGTTTTTCAACCTTGAAAGCCTTATTCTCTTTCTTCAGCATCACACAGATGTCGATGTCGAGTGTGGCATCGTCTTCGGTGAGCGTATCGTCGTAGGCGTTTTTCACGAAGCGACCGGCATATTCCGAATAGGCTTCCACATTCACATATTCAGCAACAAATTCAGGAGACATGTTTTCTACGAGGAACATCCGTCCGTTGCGGTCAACCAGCGGCTGGCGTTTGCCTTCGCGGTCGTCAACAATCA
>DAOPZV010000107.1:0-12850 GCA_035353575.1 Prolixibacteraceae bacterium
CGATTACATCATGCCGCCCATGCCGCCACCCATGCCACCGCCCATTGGAGGCATAGCTGGTTTGTCTTCTTTTTCTTCAACCAATACGCATTCTGTGGTAAGGAACATTCCAGCGATTGAAGCTGCATTTTCCAGCGCAATACGGGTCACTTTGGCTGGGTCGATAACACCAGCTTCGTAAAGGTTCTGGTATTCGTCGGTGCGGGCGTTGTAACCGAAATCGGCTTTGCCTTCCAGCACTTTCTGAACAACTACAGCGCCTTCTTTTCCAGAGTTGAATACAATCTGGCGCAATGGTTCCTGAATAGCGCGTTTCACGATTTCGATACCTGTAGTTTCGTCGTCGTTTTCGCCAGTCAGACCTTCCAATGCAGTAATACTGCGGATGTAAGCAACACCACCACCAGGAACAATACCTTCTTCAACAGCAGCGCGGGTTGCGTGCAGTGCATCGTCAACGCGGTCTTTCTTTTCTTTCATTTCAACTTCCGAAGCAGCACCTACATAAAGTACGGCAACACCACCGGCTAATTTAGCCAGACGTTCCTGAAGTTTTTCTTTATCGTAATCCGAAGTGGTAACTTCAATTTGCTTTTTGATCTGGTTAACACGGTTTTTGATGGCTTCTTCTGAACCACCACCAGCAACAACAGTTGTATTTTCTTTGTTGATGGTAATTTTTTCAGCAACACCTAATTCATTGAGTGTAGCGTTTTCAAGAGTTAAGCCTTTTTCTTCAGTAATTACTGTACCGCCAGTCAAAACAGCGAGGTCTTCGAGCATTTCTTTACGGCGATCACCAAATCCGGGAGCTTTTACAGCGCATACTTTAATGGTACCCTGCAATTTGTTAACAACCAATGCAGAAAGAGCTGTTCCGTCAACATCTTCAGCAACAATCATCAACGGACGACCAGCTTTAGCTGTTTGTTCCAAAACAGGTAAAATATCCTGAATGGCGCTGATTTTCTTGTCGTGGATCAAAATGTAAGGATGATCCAGTTCAGCTTCCATTTTTTCGGTGTTTGTAACGAAGTATGGAGAAATGTAACCACGGTCGAACTGCATACCTTCAACAACGTCAACATAAGTTTCAGTTCCTTTGGCACTTTCAACAGTGATAACACCTTCTTTATTTACTTTTTTCATGGCTTCTGCAATCAACGCACCGATAGCGGCGTCGTTGTTGGCAGCAATTTTAGCAACCTGTTCAATTTTATTGAAATCGTCGCCAACTTTCTCGGCCTGAGTTTGAATGCTTTCAACAACTTTGGCAACAGCTTTGTCGATACCACGTTTCAGATCCATTGGGTTAGCGCCTGCAGCAACGTTTTTCAAGCCAACCGAAATAATCGACTGAGCCAATACAGTTGCAGTAGTTGTGCCGTCACCAGCGTCGTCACCAGTTTTGCTGGCAACTTCTTTTACCATTTGGGCACCAATGTTTTCGTAAGGATTCGAAAGTTCGATTTCTTTGGCAACACTCACACCGTCTTTGGTGATGTGTGGAGCGCCGAATTTCTTTTCGATAACTACGTTGCGTCCTTTTGGACCCAAAGTTACTTTTACGGCGTCAGCCAATTTGTCAACCCCTTTTTTCAGAAGGTCGCGTGCTTCGATCTCGAATTTAATTTCTTTTGCCATTTCTATTTCTTTTAATTGTTATAAATCAGATTATTCAGCAATAAATAAAACGTCAGTCTGCGACATCAAAAGATAGTCAACGCCATCAATGCTCAATTCAGTTCCCGAATATTTTCCGTAGAAAATTGTATCGCCAACCTTAATTTCCATTGGTTCATCTTTTTTTGGCGCACCAACTAATACCACTTTACCAGTCTGTGGTTTTTCTTTTGCCGAATCAGGAATAATAATTCCGCTAGCTGTTTTCTTTTCTGCTTCCTTAGGCTGTACCAGAATTTTACCAGCCAGGATTTTTCCTTTTAAATCTGCCATTTTGATTTATTTTAATTGGTTAAACATTTTAATTTTAGACACCCGAACCATTCGAATATTGTGCCAAAGCGTTTGGTGACATATTACGAACTCCGAATTGGACATTTTTTCGCAACGCCAGTCCGAAAATCTTCAAACAACGCCGTAAACACCTGATTAAAAATACATTTATTCAGCAGACTATTGTCTGACATTTTGTGTGTCAGACTGTCAGTCATTTCAAGTTAAGCCTGTTGCCTCATCATAAAAAAGCCACAAGAACACCTCGGATTAAGCAAACCCGTCGGTGCTTTTGTGGCTTCTTAAGCTACTTTTCCCGGAGGATTTAATAAACTTCTATGTTCGAAATCACCGGACAAGCTTTTGAGTCAGTAATATTGATCCGAATCTTTTGCGACTCGGTTGGGAAAGTTTTCAGGATTCGCTTGTACCCAATGGTTGTGCCTTTTGCCAAAGCAACCCATCTGTCGCCTCTTTGTATTTCAACGCGAAAACTTTTTACCCGTTGGCCCAATTTAATGTATTCCTGAAGTACAACAAAACTGATCAATTGCGGCTGCCCCAAATCAATTTCGATCCAGCCGGTCTTTTCGTTGTCGTTGGTTGCCCAATAGGTTTCTTTATCGCCATCATTTACTTTTACAGCATTGTATTGTTCAGAATTTCCCCTGAACGACGAAGCAACTGCCAATTTATTCAGTGCCAGGTTTGTCTTGAAATTCCCGTCGATCATTTTTTTCCATCCTTGCAAAGCTGCTACATCATTTTCATGAATTAAGCCACGACGATCTGGCGGAATATTCAGAATCAGATTTGCTCCCCTTCCCACCGAATTGAGGTAAATATCGAACAACTTCTCCGGATTTTTCACCAGCGAGTCTTCTTTGGCATGATAGAACCATCCCGGGCGAATTGAAACGTCAACCTCGGCAGGAATCCAGCTTGTACCGTTTTCGCTGCCAGTTCCAAGCAAATCTGAAATTCCGCCTTTCCCGGCATACAATGTATCAGGAGTAATGGTGTTCCAATTGGTTTCGTCAACGTATCCGCTTTCATTTCCGCACCAGCGAATATCCGGACCAGCGTCACTGAAGAAAATCACGTTTGGTTCCATTTCACGCACCATTTTAAGTGTCGTTGGCCAATCGTAATAAGTTTTTCCGTCTATTTTACGTTTTTCCTTAGCGCCGCCGTAAAAACCATCGCCACCGTTTGCCCCGTCGAACCACATTTCGAAAACAGGTTTGTGCGCTTCAAAAAGCTCTTTCAACTGGTTGCGATAATATTCAACATACGAAGCGCTTCCGTAGTCAGCGCGATTGCGGTCCCACGGCGAAAGATAAATGCCAAATTTAATACCTTCGGCACGGCAGGCTTTTTCAACTTCGTCAACAACATTGCCTTTTCCGCCCTTGTACGGACTGTTTTTCACCGAATGCTCGGTGTACTTGCTTGGCCAAAGGCAAAATCCGTCGTGGTGTTTGCAAGTGAGCACCAATCCTTTCAATCCTGCTGCTTTGATGGTTTTTACCCATTGAGTCACGTCCATTGCAGTTGGATTAAATACTGATTCCGGCTCGTCGCCATATCCCCATTCTTTATCAGTGAATGTGTTCGTGGTGAAATGAACAAAAGCGTATTGTTCCATTTCGTGCCAGGCCAATTGCCGCTCGGTTGGCACAGGCAACACCGGCGCTGGTGGCGGAACAGATTTGTGACAGGCTGAAAAAAATGCAAGACAACTTATTAGAATAAGTCCGGCAAAACTAAATTTTTGGCTCATAACAGGTTATTTTGATGGTTGTGTGTACAAAAATAAAAAAGTCTTCAATGAATTGCATTGAAGACTTTCAGTTATAGCATGTTCAGATTTAATCTGAAAGAAGTGTCTTATTTCGTTGGAGTAGCTGTAGAAGCAGGTGTTGACGAAGCAGGAGCTGCTGTTTTTGCATCAGCTGGTGCAGGAAAGCTTGGAACCTGATTTGGATCTACAGCATTCTGAATCTGATCTTTGATTGCAGATTCACCGCCGTTTTTTGCTCCTCTTGGAATAAATGCGGTAGCACCGATTGACAGTACCAGCAATGTTCCGGCTAAAACCCAGGTTGCTTTTTCAAGGAAATCGTTTGTTTTGCGAACTCCCATGATTTGATTAGATGACTGAAAATTGCTGGCCAAACCGCCACCTTTTGAATTTTGCACTAATACAATCAAAATAAGCAAAATACAAACGATGAATAATAAAACTGTAATCAGTGTGTACATATCAGTGTAATTAATTGTTCATTAAACTTCTAATTTTTTCAATTTGAGCCGCAAAGTAAGTACTTTTTTCCGGATATTTCAAAACTAATTTTTCAAATATCTGAATCGCTTTTTTATAATATCCCTGTTGTATATAAATTGAAGCTAAAGTTTCAGTTACAAGGTCGTCAGTATCCTGTTCCCGCGGCTTTTCGCTTTCCATCGGAGAGCGGTGCTCTTCGTCTTTAACCTGGGGCATCCGGGGTTGTGTTTCGAGAAATTTCTCGATAAGCGATTGCCTGCGATCCGGATTTCGGTTAACCGATTTCTCCTGTTCCCCGGTCGGGTTCTCTTCCTCCGGAATACGATCTAGTTTATATTCTGCCGGAGCATTCAGCTTCAAAAGATCATCAATCGCACTATCGGTCTGTTCTTCAGTTTCTTTTGCCTTTTCAACATTCAGAAACATGTACAAATTTCGCCGATCGTGAATCCGGATTGCTCCATTCAGCAATTCCTGATCAAAAGAAGAATCTTTCAACATTTTCAGATTCTTGAGGTATAAGATCCAGCCGGCTTCAAATGCGGGATATTGCTCGGTCAGCTCTTTCAGGGCCGGCAAGGTTTCCTGATTCAGCAGGTCAGGATTCAGCAACATCTCGTATATCTGATTGGCTGTCATATTTTACCAGTTTGCGATGGACGCATTGAAAATATCGTCAGTGAGCTTCTTGATTATTTCCGGAACAAGCGAGCTTTCAACAGCACTTAAGGTTTGATTACTATTATAATCTTCGTATGCGTTGAACGTTTTTTCCCAATCCTGAGTATGGTCTTTGTTGTTCGTGAATTTAACCTTTACACCAATTGTCAAACGGTTCTGCGCAGCTACATCGCCCGAAACAATGGTCATTGGTTTCACATCGTAATCTGTAATCTGACCCGAAAACTCAAGGTCGCCGTTGTCACCAATCTGGTTCAGCGAAGTTTGCTTGATAATTTTCTCCTGCAATCCGTCGGTAAATTGCTGGCTCAAATTCGGATTCACAAGCCGCGCCCTGTTTTGAAAATACGAAACGGAAAAAGTTTTCACGTTAGGAGCAATCGAAGCTCCGGTAAAACCATACTGTATCTTACACGAAGCAATAGCCCCGACGAAAAGTACAATTAAAAACAGTTTGTTCCACTTATTCCATCCCATATCCTACTCTATCTTATATTCTTTTATTTTGCGATACAATGTACGTTCGGAGATACCCAATTCCCTTGCTGCATATTTCCGCTTGCCTTTGTGTTTTTCGAGCGCTTTCTGAATCATTTCCACCTCTTTATCTTCAAGCGACAACGATTCTTCAACAAACTCCTCGGTATCAAGAATGTGCTCAGAAACAACTGGTTTAATATTCACCCGTGCTGCAACTGGTTGTTCAGGTACATAATTTCCGTTTTCTGCAGGATACAGGTTTCTGATTAACTGCGCCCGGTCGGTATGCCTGATTTCTGTAGCAGAAGGTTCACTCTGAAGAATATCGTGCACCAATTTTTTCAGATCGTTCATGTCTTTTTTCATATCGAACAGAATCTGGTACAGAATCTCGCGTTCGGATGCAAACGTTTTTTCGTCAACCGAATGGTATAATGCCGGAAGCTTACTGGTTTCATTACCCGACGGAATGTATCGTTGCAAGGTGTGACCATCAATCAGGCGTTCCTTTTCAATGATCGAAATCTGCTCTGTTATATTTTTGAGCTGCCTTACATTTCCCGGCCAGCCGTAACTAAGTAATACCGACACCGCATCGTTATCAAGGCGAATGCCCGGCATACGGTACTTTTCTGCAAAGTCCGAAGCAAACTTTCTGAAAAGCAAATGAATATCTTCGGAACGATCACGCAATGGAATTACCCGAATCGGGACAGTATTCAGGCGGTAATACAAATCTTCGCGAAATCTGCCTTTTTCAATGGCTTCAGGAATATTTACATTGGTAGCTGCAACAACGCGAACGTTGGTTTTTAAAACTTTCGACGAACCAACTTTCATAAATTCGCCAGCTTCGAGCACACGCAACAAACGCACCTGCGTCGATAACGGCAGTTCTCCGATTTCGTCCAAGAAAATAGTTCCGCCGTCAGCTTCTTCGAAATAGCCTTTACGATCGGCTAAAGCGCCGGTAAACGATCCTTTTTCGTGCCCAAAAAGTTCCGAATCGATTGTGCCTTCAGGGATAGCCCCACAGTTAACTGCAATATATTTACCGTGTTTCCTTGCTGAAAACTGGTGAATAATCTGCGGAAAAGACTCCTTCCCTGTCCCGCTTTCGCCGGTGATTAATACCGAAAGATCGGTTGGTGCCACCTGCACAGCAACTTCAATCGCCCGTAGTAAAGCGGGCGAATTACCGATAATTCCAAAACGTTGTTTTATTTCCTGAACATCCATTATCCGGACAATATGTTTAGCTTTGCAAAATTACAATTTTAACATTATAAACGCCGCCCAAAGTTAATCTAACTTTGATTTCAATACCTTAGCTGTCTCATGATTTAACATGATTTAGCTTTCGTACTTTTAAAATATAAAAAACAATACAAATGAAATTTGTTGCCATTATCCCAGCCCGATTTCAGTCAACCCGGTTCCCGGGAAAGCCTTTGGCCATCTTAGGCGAAAAACCCATCATTCAATGGGTTTACGAAAATGCAAAAAAAACATTAACCGACGTTTTTGTGGCGACCGACGACGAGCGAATTTTTAACACCGTCGAGTCGTTTGGAGGCAAAGCCGTTTATACTTCGCCAAATCACCAAAGCGGCACCGACCGCGTTGCCGAAGCTGCTCAAAAAGTAGCAGAAACGCTCAATTTTGACGTTATCATCAACATTCAGGGCGATGAACCATTCATCCGCACAGAGCAGATTGAGGGGTTGAAAAACTGTTTTTACGAACCTGAAACGGAAATTGCCACACTGATTAAACCGATCACAAACCCAGCAGAAATAACGAATATTAACCGCCCCAAAGTAGTGATCAACAAGAAACAGGAAGCGATGTATTTCAGCCGATCTTCCATTCCATTTGTACGCGATTACAAAGCCGGCGAATGGATAAACCGCCACACGTTTTACAGCCACATTGGCATGTATGCCTATCGCTATGATGTTTTACTGAAACTGACACAACTGCCGGTTGGCATTCTCGAAAAAGCTGAATCGCTGGAGCAGCTACGCTGGCTTGAAAATGGCTACCGCATAAAAACAGCTCAAACAACATTCGAAAACATCGGCATCGATACTCCTGAAGATCTTGAAAATGCAAAGAAATTCCTGATTGGTTAAAGCTTTTACATTTCTCTTTTAACTTTTCACCTAAGTTATGAAGTTTACCAAAATGCACGGCCTGGGCAACGATTTTATTTTTATCGAAAACCTCGGCGATAAAGAAATGGACTATTCTGCATTAGCCATAACGCTGTGCCACCGCCAGCTCTCAATAGGCGCCGACGGAATTATTGCGGTTCTGCCATCAAAGGTAGCCGACCTCAGAATGCGAATTATAAATGCCGATGGAAGCGAAGCCAACATGTGTGGCAACGCTATAAGATGCTTTGGAAAATATGCGTGGGAACGTGGGATGGTCAAATCTAAATCATTCAGGATAGAGACTTTCGCCGGGATTATTATTCCTGAAGTGATCGAAGAAAACGACAAAGTGGCTTCTGTAAAAGTTAACATGGGGGCACCCGATATTCGCCGTGAAGCCATTCCAATGCTGGGCGACGAAACTGCTGCGATTAGCGTGATGCTGCCACTTGGCGATAACGAAATAAACATCACCAGTATTTTGATGGGCGTACCTCACACCATAATTTTTGTGGACGACCTCAACGCAATTGACGTGAAAGGAATTGGCCCGACGATTGAGAAACACCCGCTGTTTCCAAAAGGAACAAACGTCAATTTTGTGGAAGTAATTGACAGAAACAGGGTAAAATTGCGCACCTGGGAACGCGGCGCCGGTGCAACGCTCGCCTGCGGAACCGGAAGTTGTGCAACTGCTGTTGCTGCTTTTCTAAATGAATATACCGACCGAACAGTTGCGGTTGAATTGCAATACGGCGAACTTCTGATTGAGTGGGCCAAAGACGGCACTGTTTACATGACCGGACCTGCTGAAGAAAGTTTTTCAGGAGAAATAAACTTGTAAAAGAAAAAAGATCCGACGATTCAAAATCATCGGATCTTTTCTTATATTACCTCAACGCCCTTCTTTTCAAGGAGTTCAAGGCTCAAATCTCGAAGTTTATATTTTTGAATTTTGCCGCTGGCAGTCATCGGGAACGTATCAACAAAGAAAATATACTGCGGAATTTTATACCTTGATATTTTACCACGGCAAAATTCCTGAACAGCTTCCTCAGTTAATTCTTTACCGGCTTTTATCTTGATGAAGGCGCCTACTTGCTCGCCATACTTTTTGCTCGGCACACCAACCACTTCAACGGCTTCCACTTCAGGCATATTGAAAATAAAGTTTTCTATTTCGCGTGGGTAAATGTTTTCGCCGCCACGAATAATCATGTCTTTAATTCGCCCGGTAATTTTGTAAAACCCATCCGGTGTTTTCATCGCCAAATCACCAGAATGCAACCATCCGTCTTTGTCAATTGTTTTTGCAGTAGCCTCCGGATTTTTGTAATATCCTTTCATCAGGTTGTAACCGCGGCAGCAGATTTCACCATGCTCGCCAACAGCACATTCTTCACCTGTGTCAGGATTAAATACTTTTACTTCAACGTTCGGATACTCGAACCCAACTGTAGTTGCGCGAACTTCAGGCGAATTGTGTGCACGGGTCGCAGTCATTCCCGGAGAAGTTTCAGTGAGCCCATAAACGCTGATCACTTCTTTCATGTACATCTTTTCCATCACCTGTTTCATCGTTTCGATCGGGCAAAGCGCTCCGGCCATGATACCTGTACGCAGTGTACTCAAATCGAACATATCGAACATCGGGTGATGAAGCTCGGCAATAAACATGGTTGGAACTCCATAAAGCGCAGTACATTTTTCTTTTTCTACGGAAGCCAGAACCATCAACGGGTCAAAAGTTTCGACCATAACCATTGTTGCTCCGTGAGTGAGAACTGCACATAGTGCCAAAACACATCCGAAGCAATGGAACAGCGGCACACAAACCAGCAAACGGTCTTTGGGTGTGTAGCGCATAAATTCGCCGGTTGCGAATCCGCAATTCAGCACATTATGATGTGATAACATTACACCTTTGGGAAATCCTGTCGTTCCTGAAGTATATTGCATATTGACCACATCGTGACAATTTACATTGTCCTTGATTTGTTCAAGTTCAAAATCGTCGATATGGCTTCCCAGCAACAACAACTCCGAAGTGTTGTACATTCCGCGGTGTTTCTGCTGCCCGATGAATACCACATTTTTCAGCATTGGGAACTTTTCGCTGGCTAAATTTCCGCGTGGAGCTTCTTTTAGTTCAGGAACCAGTTCAAAAACCATGCTCACATAATCGCTGTCACGGAAGCCATCGATTAAACAAAGCGTTTGAATATCTGCATTTTGCATCAGGTATTCGAGCTCTGCTGATTTATAGTTGGTATTGATGGTAACAGATACAGCTCCAATTTTTGCTGCGGCAAACATAAAGGTCAGCCAATCGGGAACATTCGTTGCCCATATACCTACTTTATCATCAGGACGAACACCAATATACAGCAGACCTTTGGCAAGTTGGTCAACACGTTCATTAAACTGAGAATAAGTAAACCGCAAATCCCGGTCGGGATAAACAAGAAATTCTCTTTCTGGTGCTTCAATGGCATACTTTTCCAGTAATTCGCCAAATGTATAGTCGATTAGTTGCATCAAATCAGGGTTTCAGGTTAAAAAGTCAACTAAAATGGAGCATAAATCACCGCCAGAATTTTAGCCGGCTGGTTATTTCCTGCATGAACATTGTGCATTACAATTGAATCGAGGTAGATGCTGTCGCCGGTATTCAGGTTATAAACCTCTTTGCCGTAATTGATTTCAACCTCACCTTCCAGTACGTAAATAAATTCTTCGCCTTCGTGTGTCGAAAGCATATAATCTGACTTTTTACTTGGTTCAATATCAATAATGAAAGGCTCCATGCTTCGGCCAACTTTATCGAATGCTAACGAAAAGAAGCTCAGATGTTCGCGGGTTTCCGAAGGCTGTGAATTAAAGCGAACGCCTTTATGATATTCGCCAGCGCGAACTACAACCGGTCCGTACGAACTGCTGTCGTCGAGAAAAGTTCCCAGTCTCACGCCCAGCGCGCGTGCTATTTTAATAAGCGGTGCCAGCGATGGGACATTTTTATCTTCTTCAATTTTCTGAATCAGGGTTACATCAATGCCAGTTCTTTCCGCGAGTTCCTGAAGGCTCACTTTCTTAATTTCGCGTATCTGGCGAATCTTTTCTCCAACTGTAATTGCTGCCATATTAGGGGACGATTTTTGGTGTGTATCGCACAAAATTAGATTTATTTTGCTTTCAGGCAAAGCAGAAAATTACGTTTTTTCGATTACAGCGATTCCTTATGTTTCGATCTGAAAGCATACCAGACTAACTACTTTCATTTTCAACAAAATAGTTAGTATTAATTAAAAATTTCGCAGCCTAAAAAAGGAAGCCCTATTTAAAAGATCGGGAATGAGTTTACCTAATTCTTGACGATTTTTTTTACAACCGTATTCTGCACCGTTTCCACCTTTACAAAATAAATACCATTAGGCTTGCTGCTCAAGTCGAAAACCGGGGAGTTTCCTTTAAGTATCGTTTCTCCTGAAATGCTGTAAACCTCTACCCCTAAAACATCTTCAGCAAGAACTTTAAAAACGCCTTTGCCTGGATTAGGAAAAATCACTACCGCATTGCTTTTCGCTAATTCAGGATTTACCTGCGTTACTTTGGTAAACCAGCTTATCGAAATCGATTTAAAGCTGGGCAGAACATCGGGCGGCGTAAGGCTTTGATTGGCAGATCCCTTCGCAAACATAAAGGATGTGTAGTTACTGGCAATATGCTGATCGGTGAGTTCCATACACAATTTGTAACTGCCGTCGGCAGCCACTTTTCCTGAGTAATCGGTACCATTCCAACTGCATGTTCGCGTCGAATGCAAACTTAGCGTTGCACCCGAAACTGCATCAACAATATTGTAAGCACTTCCTATAGCGTTAGTTGACGTCCCCCAATTCGTCAGGTAAGCTTTTCGTGTGTTGGCATAGGCCATCAGCGTTTTTATAAATTTTCCTGAATTATCTTCAATCCAGATTGCCAAAATATTTTTAGGGGCATAAACCGCAGTTGCAGTTTGCGCCGTAGTTACTGTAACGGTTAATGTTCCTGTAGTTTGCGACTGAACCTGACAAACGCAGAAAAGCAAAAATACCAGAACATAGAAAATTCGTCCTCGCATAATCCGATCTCCATTAATTTGGTAAAAGATATCAATATTTCTCAGGCCTGAATATTAAGAAAAAGCGATCAGACACCGTTGACCCGCAAAACATTAATATGACTTAAGAGCCCGACATTCGAAATGCCAGGCTCTTGCTTATTTCTTGATTTACAAACTATCGCCAAAGTCTTCGCGAAACTTAGCAACAAGTTTTTCAACCCAATCGCCAATTGGCTTTAGTTTACCTACAAAGAAACGCAGTACCGGTGGTTCTTCCACCCATTCCAACCCGCCAATGAGCTGACGATTATCGTAGAGCCATTGGATTCGATCTTCGGCATATTTTACCTGCGATAATGTAAATACACGGCGTGGAAATGCCAAACGTAACAATTCAATATCCGAAAGGACATCGTTACCATCGGCATCGCGAACACTTGAAATTGTACCGCGCTCCATACCACGAATACCAGAAGCAATATATAAAGCAGCAGCCAGCGCACCAGCCGGATACTGTGTTTGCGGAACATGCGAAATAAACTCTCCGGCATTTAAATGACAACCCAAACCTCCCGACGGTGTAACCACCGGAATTCCTTTGGAGTCAAGCGCTTCAACCAGATATTTTATAAACGAAGGTGAATGGCTGATTACATTAAAGTCAAGTGTTTCGTACAGTCCAACAGCCATTGCCTCAATTTCGCGAACACTCATACCACCATAAGTAAGGAATCCTTCAAACAATGGCACCCAGTCGCGCATTTTCATATAAATATCGTGGTTGTTGGTGCAAATGCCACCACCGCGGGTACAGCTTACTTTGCGTCCGGAGAAGTATGAGAAATCAGTGAAGCTCAACATTTCGTGCAAAATAGCTTTCAACGGTTTGTCCTGATAACCTTCTTCTCTCACTTTAATGAAATACAGGTTTTCGTTGATTAAGCTGATGTCCATTAATACCATAATATTGTGTTCCTTAGCAATAGCAGAAACTTCACGAAGATTGGCCATGGAAAAAGGCTGACCGCCAATAAGATTTGTGCCCGCCTCAAAGCGGATGTACGCAACATTTTCAGCTCCCCATTTCTCGATTATACCTTTCAGCTTATTGATATCCATGTTGCCTTTGAATGGAAAGTCACTTTTGGACTTCAAGGCTTCATCCGTGTATATTTCTTCAACCAC
>DAOPZV010000108.1:0-12760 GCA_035353575.1 Prolixibacteraceae bacterium
ATTAACAATTAAAAATGACTTAATCGATTTAGTAAAAGTTTAGTTGTTAATATTTGTTGTAACCTGAATAAAATTCCATAAGCTTTCTCGTTTTTTATTTCCAATATTTGTACATGTGATAATCTAAACAACGGCTTCAGCTAAACGAAGTTTGCGTGCAACATTAGATACTTGTTAAAAACTAATTTTATTTATCTATGAAACAAAAAGTCTTACAATTGCTCCTTTTGGGAATGTTTGCTTTTTTTACAAGTAATGCATTAGCCCAGCTTAAAGTGAGTGGTGTTGTAAAAAGCTCTGACGGAGAAGCACTTCCGGGAGCGACCGTCATGGTGAAAGGCACTACTACGGGTGTTATTACCGATATAGACGGTAAGTACAGCATTACTGCTCCCCAAGCACAGTCTGTTCTTGTGTTCTCTTTTGTAGGTATGAAAAGTCAGGAAGTTTCTGTTGAAGGAAAGAATACCATCAACGTAACTTTATCTACTTTAAGCTTAAATGTGGACGAAGTAGTTGTTACCGCTTTGGGTATCACCAAAGAGAAAAAATCATTGGCTTATTCAGTATCTGAAGTTAAGTCTGATAACCTTGTAAAAGGAGGTAATCAAAACTTAATGAAGTCGTTGGATGGTAAAGTAAGTGGTGTTAACCTTACCAGTTTAAGTAGCGATCCAACATCTTCGGTATTAGTAAATATTCGTGGAACGACGGCTTTGCCGACTACAGAAAGCAATGGTACAAACGTTTCTATGAAAGGACAACCTTTGTATGTAATTGACGGCATTCCTGTTGGTACACAGAATGTAAGTAATAAAGATGGTGTTGATTTCGGAAATATTATCTCACAGTTAAATCCAGAAGACATCGAAAGTATTACTGTTTTGAAAGGTGGAAGTGCCGGAGCTCTTTACGGAAAAGACGGTGGTAACGGTGTTGTAATGATTACAACTAAATCAGGAAAAGGTGGTAAAGCCGGAATTGGAGTTAGTTTTACAAGCTCGTTTACAGTTGAGCAGCCATATCAGTTTATTCAGGAACAGCAATTGTATGGTCAAGGTGAACGTGCCAATGAATGGCAGTATGATAATACTGACACCTGGGGTCCGAGACTTGACGGCAGTTATACCGGCAGAAGATGGAACGTAAAAACACAACAATGGGACGACAATGTTCCGATGGTTGCATCAGGCGAAAATCCAATGAAGGCATATTTGAGAAATGGCTCCACCTTTACAAATAACGTCGGTATTACCGGTAATTACGATAAAGGCTCGTTCCGCGTATCGTTAAGCTCAATGGGTAACGACGGGGTTATGCCGAACACAACAACGCAACAAAAGTCTGTAAACTTTGCATCTGAATATAAACTGACCGATAAAATTAAGGTGTCGGTTAACTCGAACTTTGTTACAACATATTCGCCCAACAAGGCAAATGTTGCTGGTTCGAACAGCGTTTTGAATGATTTGCTTGTGAACATTCCGGCCAGCTTACAACCACTCTCTGAAATGAAAAATTACTGGTTGAAAGGATTCGAAGGTCTTTATCAGAATGGAGCAATTATGAAGGATAAATCGTCGGTGCCAATTTATCAGGCTGGCGTTGCTCAAAATAACCCTTGGTTTATCACTTACGAACGCATTCACCGTTTCAACAGAAATAATTTCTTTGGAAAAGTTCAGCTGGACTGGCAGTTTAGCAAATCACTTTCTGCTCTTGTTCGTTCGGGTATGGAAAGTGTTGTTGAAAACTATGAATTAAGAAAATCCTGGGGCGATAAAGGCGATCCTTATGGTGAATTTCAGATGAATGAAAGTAATAGCAACTCATTTAATACTGATGCTTTATTGAATTTTAATAAGGCTTTTGGTAAATTTTCAGTAACCGCTTCTGGTGGTTTCAATTATACATTTAATAAAAACTATAGCTCTTATATTGATGCAGGAGATTTAACTGTTCCTAAATTATTCAACGTCGCTAACGCAAAACCAGGAACTTTGAGTGCTAAATATGGCAGTACAAATTTGAACGACGATTACGGTTTCGGCACATCTCAAAGTTATAGTGCCTACGGAACTGCCGATTTCAGCTGGGCAAATACATTCTTCTTGGGGGTTACCGGACGTAACGATTGGTTAGGTTTCCTCGATGAAAATAAAATGCATTATTTCTATCCATCAGTTTCTGCAAGCTGGGTAGCTTCACAATCTCTTGCGCTACCAAAAGCTATCGATTTGCTGAAATTCAGATTGGGTTATGCTGACGTTGGTAACGGCCTTATCCGCCCACGTAGCGTTGATACCTGGGCATTCGAATCGAACGACTGGAACTCATCTGTTAAAACAGCGAACGTAACAAGAACTTTAGTTGATCCGAATATTAAAGCGACTCACTCGTTGACAAAAGAAGCTGGTGTTGACATTTGGGCATTCGATAAACGTATTCAATTCGACTTCACCTACTTTATTAAAGATCAGGTTGACCAATTTGGCCAGATTCCAACAGTACAAGGAACCGGCTTTACCGGCATGACCACAAATATCGGTGATGTTCGCAATAAAGGTTTTGAAATCGGTTTCACATATAATCCTGTTCGCACAAAAGACTGGAACTGGGATATTGCAGCTAGTTTAACTCATTATAAAGCAACTATTACTCGTCTTTCAGACAAGTTCGCTCCAAACGGATTTGTATTTGCAAGTTACGATGGTAAAACCGTTGTGAAAATTGCCGAAGGCGAGGAAGTTGGAAATATCTACGAACAAAATCCAATTCTTAAAGTTAAGAGCGGCAAATATGCAGGTCAATACCTGCTCGATGGTGAAGCTGGAGAATTCCAAACTTCTTCAGATGTAAATGATCGTCAGATGTTGGGTAATTTCAATCCTAAGTACCTTATTGGTATTAATACAACTTTGAGATATAAACAATTTACCTTGAATATTGTGGGTGGTTTACGTGTTGGAGGTAAATATGTGTCAGTTAACCAGCAGTATATGGACTCTAATGGTCGTTCAGTGGAAAGTTTGAGTTCAGGACCAAACAACCCACTGTGGAATGGTGGTCGTGATGCTTCACAAGGCGGTAATCCATGGCCAACAATTGGTGCAAGTAGTTATGCTGCAATCAATGCAAATAATGATCCACAGCACTCTGATGTAGCTGATGCAGGATATGCAAAAGGTGTATTCATCAGACCTGACCTTCCGGATGGAGCAACTCCAAGCGATGCTGATTACATTGTAAATGGTGCTGATAAAAACAATACATTTTACCAATTTGCATATAATAGCTTTGGCGATTGCATTTGGAACTTTGCTTCAACAAGAACGTTTGACGCAACCAACTTCAAGCTCCGCGAAGTGTCGTTGACATATACTATTCCGAATTCAGTTACACAAAAATATTACCTGAATGGAGTGTATGTATCAATAATTGGCCGCAACTTATTCCAGTGGAATGCCAGCGGACGCAATGAAGATCCTGAATCTGCTTTCTCTGGTGTTGGAACTAGCCAGGGTATCTTAAGAGGAACCCTTCCAAGTATTCGTTCTGTAGGTTTCAAACTTGGATTTAATTTCTAAACTCTTCATCCTGTAAAATTTAACCGATATGAAATCATTAATGAATAAAATATTAATAGTATTCGTATTTGTGGGGTTAACTCTTTCGTGTAGTAAAGATGCCCTTCGTGAATACGATACCCTGCAACAACTTAACGCGGTGGAATCGTTGAACGACCCATTTCTTCTTTCGTCAATACTCAAGCAAACCAGTGTTTATTACGCTAAACAAGGTTTTTCTACAACGGCTTTCCCGGGTGCTGTTCAGTACATCGAGAAAAACTATCAGGGCGGCGATAACTATTATTCCAGTTTCAAGCAGCCATCGACAAATATGTATGATGCGATGACTATTATTGGCTTGATTGATTCGTCGATTAAACTGGCAACCGAACGAGGTTCGAAAAGTTATACGGGAGTTTTTACCGTATTCAGAGTGATGCTTTTTGAATACGTAACAGCTTGTTATGGAGATGTTTATTATACTGAGGCATTAAAGGGACGTGAAGGTATTTTGTATCCAAAATACGACAAACAGTCAGATATTTATAAGGGATTGCTTGCAGAGCTGGATCAAGCAGCAACATTAATTCAATCTGGAACCGAAACAATTGATCCAACTTACGATTTGATGTACGGCGGAGATAAAACTAAATGGCTGAAGCTTTGCAACTCGTTAAAACTTCGTTTGGTTATGCGCGAATCATCCAAGATTTCAGATGCAGGAACAAAACTTACTGCTATTGCCGCTTCTTCTTTATTGAGCACTGTTTCAGACAATGCAAAAATACAGTTTACCGGAACTACAACAGACAATTCTTGGCAAATGGGAGCATTGAATACTCCTGACATTGGCGGGCTCGATCGTATGAGACCTAGCAAAACCTTGGTTGATATGATGGTTGACTTAAACGATCCACGCGTGCAAATTTGGTTTGCTCCGATTGAAAATCCATGGACAACTGATCAGGCTAAAAATGGTACTAAAGTTACAACTACCGACCCTAATGGCTATAGCTACACGTCAACATGGGAATACATTGATGTAACTAATGCGTCGATTAAAGCTCAGGTTGATGCCGGAAATATTCTCGACAAGGATAAACTTTATGCTGGTTATATTGCCGGTATGCCGGGCGACTGGAAAAACGGAAATGGTAACTGGAACGTTGCATCGAGTGGGGCTTATGGAAACTATAAAGTATCGCGCTTTTCAACCCTATTCCGTCAGAATGCTCACAAGTATCTTCAGGCAACAGTTATGAATGCAGACGAGGTTCAGTTCAATTTAGCAGAAGCAGCAGCCAAGGGTCTGATTTCAGGAAATGTAAACACATATTACACTGCCGGAATCACTGCAGCACTGCAGCGTTGGGGTGTGTCTGACGCGGCTATCACTGCTTATCTTGCTCAGGACAAAGTAAAATTGCCTACAGACAAAGCCGGTCAGCTGCAAAAAATTGCTACACAAAAATGGCTGGGATTATTTTGCAATGCTCCTGAAGCTTATTTTGATATACGTCGTACGGGTTTGCCAAACATTTTCTCTAACGGTTATTTGTCAAACTATCAGTTCCCGGTTCGGCTTAGATATCCTTCAAACGAACTTGGTCAGAACTTAGACGCATACAACCTTGGCATCAGTACTCTTACTCCAGCTGAAGATACTCAGTTTGCCAAAATGTGGTTGCTTCAATAAAGACGTTTACCAACTTTTAACCTACTTTTTTACAGAGTACCACCACCACCTGGAGGTGGTACTCTTTGTTTTCTTTCTCAGTTCAATTCACGATTAAGTCAGAAATGCTGTTTCCTGATTAACGAAAACGAAGTGATTTTTCTTCATTAGCAAAAAGAGAAGGCATCATCAGCGACAGAAAATTGAAGTTTTCCATCTCCGGTTATGACTTAAAAACAACCTTTTGCTTTCCCTTTGAAGTTAAAAAAGCAGTAGAAAAATAATCGGGATAACGGCACAAACAAAAGACACACAAACGTGAGAATTATTCTGGGCCAAATCATTAAATTAGAGTAATCCTAAAACCAATTAATATATAACATGAGCAAATTGAAGAATACTTTCATTTTACTTTTAATTTTTTGTTGTGGTATATCTGCAACCAGCTACTCGCAGGCTAAAAAACAAGTGTTTGTTGATAAGCCGTTCGAGCAGGAATATAGTGTAAGGTACAAAGTTGAGGACCTGTCTATTGTGCTTTATTCGGTTGGTGCCGACAGAAATGGATATATTCAGGTGTTTTCCTCTGCCGGATTGCTGCGTCCGCGCGCCGGTCAGTTTTTGTTCCCCGGAACGTTGGTTAAAGATGTTCAATACCAGCCAACTTCTGATAAAAAAGTTGCAGCTCTGGGCATTTATAAATCGCAGTTGATGTACGTTGATAACAAGGCTGTTTTCAGCAATGCATGGGCAGGTAAGGTTTATTCACGCCATAAAATGCCCGAAGCTAAATTGTTTGCGGGCGACAATAATTTTACCTTTTTGGTTTCCGATGGTCAAAACCTGAAGCTAGTGAAAGATTCCGTTGCTTCGTGGGAAGGCAAAAGTGCTGATCCTGTTGCTGATTTGAAATTCGATGCAGCCAACAACCAGTTTTGGGTGCTTGGGCGCCAGTCGGTTTCGGTATTTTCCCCGGTTCAGAAGAAGTTGACTTTGGTAGTTTCCAATCCTGAATTGACCAGCATGGAAATTTCAGGGGACAAATTGATTTTAGGAACAAGCAACGGTTACCTGGAATATTCGGCCAAAGACCGCAAGCAACTGGGCGAGATCAAAAGGAAATTACCATGTACTGAAATCACAACGATTTCCGACATCGACGGAAAACTTTGGTTCGGATCTACTCAGGGCGCATTTAGCCTGCGTAAAGATGGCAAGTACGACTATTATGCTTCGGAACGCTGGATCCCATCAGACAAGGTTGTGAAAATCGCCAAAGGACCTGAAAATTCAGTTTTGATTTTGACCGATAAAGGTATCGGACAGATTTTCACCAAAAGCATGACTTTAGCCGAAAAAGCCGCTTATTACGAAAAAATGACCCGTGAGCGCCATTTGCGTCATGGATTTAATGCCACCGTAAGCGGAATGGTCGATGGTGATGTAACTACGGGTTCGGTTGAAAATTCGGACAATGATGGCTTATGGACTTCGATGTACCTGGCTGCCGAAACGTTCCGTTACGCGGTAACGAAATCCGACGAAGCTTTGCAGAATGTGCGCGAATCGCTCGAAGCTATGGAACGCGAATATACCGTGAATCAGCTAAACACCGGGTTCCCGTCGCGCTCGTTCGACAGGGCTGGCTATAACAAGAACGATAAACCCTGGAGACAGTCGCCCGATCCGGAGTGGGACTGGAAATCGACTACCAGTAGCGACGAAGCCATTGGCCATATTTTTGCCTTTGGTGCAATAGCTGAACTTGTTCCTGTTCCTGAAATTAAAAACAAAGCGGTGATGCTGATTGATACTTTAATGTCGCACATTTTGAAAAATAATTACTACATGATCGACTGGAATGGCAAACCAACGACCTGGGGCAGGTGGAATCCTGAATACGTGAACATCAGGCCATTGGTAGTGGGCGACCGCAAAATCTGTTCCTCGAACATCACTGCTATGTTGCAGACTGCTTATCACTTCACAAAAAAGGAAAAATATAAAAAAGCGGTCATCTCGTTAATGAAAGACCATGGTTACCTCGAAAACCTGATGCGTCCGATGAAATCCATTGGAATGGCACCTGCCGACGCCGATGAATTGAGCCGCGAGCTTTCTGATCAATGGAACCACTCCGACGACGAAATGTACTATTGTGGATACTGGGGTTTGTACCGTTATGCTTTAAACGACACACTGAAAGCCAAGTACAAAGAAGCCATCATTGATCATTGGGAAATTGAGCGCCCAGAAAAAGAAGGTTTATGGAACATTATGACTGCCATTGCTGAAAAACCGGAAATCGATTTGAACGAAGCCATCTGGTACCTTCAGGAGTATCCGCTCGATTTAATCAACTGGACCGTGAAAAACAGCCAGCGCAAAGACATCGAATTTATTGCGCCAAACTTCAGGCATCAAACCATAAAAGAAGTGTTGTCGCCTAAAGAATTACCTGTAACACGCCACAATGCCAATCGCTTCCAATTGGATGAGAATAGTCGTGGATCATCAGAAAACAGCGCAGGCGACATCTGGTTATTGCCATACTGGATTGGTCGTTACCTGGGAGTTATTGTTGAACCAACTGCAAAAAAATAAGTACGTTTTCTTTAATTAGGGTTTAAGTTTAGGGAAAGGCGTACTGTTAAACATGGGTTTAGGTACGCCTTATTTTTTTGAATATATGAAGACAATACAAAACATACAAATAATTGGTATTCTGGCTTTTGTGCTTTTTATTTCCTGTGCGCCACAACGAATTCCTTCGGTAAAGGAAGTGATGGACAATACCATTACCAGGCTGTACCAAACGATGGATTATACACAATTATCGCAGTTAACCAACGAGCATATCATGTTGCTTTTTTCTCCTGAAGAAAAAGAAGCTTTGGCCACGCAGCATTGGAGTTTCGATGTGAATGTTCCTGCGGTTGTTTCGGTGATGGTAAGCGAAAAACTGAAAGTTGAACCATTTTGGTTAGTTGAAAAAGGCTTTCGGAAAACCAACCTGACCATGAAAAACGAGCAAACCGTTTACGATGTCTGGCAAAAATCGTTTAAAGCCGGACGAGTTGGTTTGGGAGTGAACGGCTTCGATCAGGATTTGGGTATGCATTATTTCGTGTCGGTTGCACCCGAAAAGAAAGATGATCAGCTAGTCCTGAGTAATTTTTTCCCTGAAAAACAGTTTGTTGGAGTGCTCGACAATGGCGCTTTCACCTACCACGATTGGGACGAACTGGTGCTTACCGATGTTCCGGCTGAAATGAAAGGACAAAAGCTTTTAACAACAACACGCGGACGCACAGCAGCTTCACACTTGATCGGAGCTTTTCGGTCAACCAACTATCCATCGTCGGCAACTCCCGACCAAATCCACTTAAGCTGGAGTTCGAATCCAACTACCAGCATGGATATCGAGTGGCGCACAGACACGACTGTGAATCAGTGTGATGTCAGATTCAGGATAAAAGGAACGACCGACGAGCAATCGGTTTTGGGCGAAAAAGTACGGCTGGAAGACCGGATGCTGGCTAACGACAGATACGTCAACCATTTTACTGCAAAACTTAGCAACCTGAAGCTGGGAACGACTTACGAATATGTGGTTGGTGACAAAGCCGACTGGAAAGATGCCAGTACTTTCAATACAGCTGCAAACGATAATTCGTATTCGTTCATCTGGTTTGGCGATACGCACTTTTCTCCCAAGTTTGGCGAGATTTTGCATTTGTCGTACGAGAAACATCCTGATGCAGCATTTTATTCCATTGTTGGTGATTTAGTTAGCGACGGACTTTTCCGCAACCAGTGGGACGACCTTTTTGAATATTCGCGTGGTGTAATGAATAACATTCCGCTGATGGCCGTTCCCGGCAACCACGATAACCGTGCCGGTCTGGGCGCACAACTTTACCGCGACCAGTTTAGCTATCCGCTCAATGCTCCCGACGGAGTTCCAACCGAACAGACCTATTCGTTTACCTATAAAAATACACTGTTCCTGATGATTGACGCCACTTCGCCCATGGAGCCACAAACTCCGTGGATTGAAAAACAACTGTCCGAAAGCAAGGCGACCTGGAAAATTGCCATGTTCCATTTTCCGCCGTACAACTGGGAAGAACCATATCCTGACATTCAGAAAACCTGGGTGCCGCTGTTCGATAAATACCACGTGGATATGGTGTTTGGCGGGCATGTTCATTACTACATGCGCTCGAAACCCATGAAAGGCGGGCAAGTTGTTTCGTCGTATAAAGAAGGAACTGTTTACACCATATCGATTGCTACTTCAACGAAGGATCATGAAATGTCTCCTGAGCCTTATGCTGCTGTGAGAAATACATTGGGCCCGCTTTACCAGTACGTTAAAATTGATGGTTCGAAATTAAAGTCGGAAACTTATAACAATGAAAACAAACTGATTGATTCTTTCGAAATAAGGAAATAGCTGGCTGATTTAGATAAGAAAAACCAACGACTAATGATTCGATTTTTGTTTATCATACTGGTTGGATTGTTTTTTCAAAACTTCTCTGGTGCAGGAAACAGAGAACTTAAGTTTGAAAAGTTGTTGGTAGAGTATGCTGAAGACCCCATCAATATTGGGGAAGCGCATCCGCGTTTTTCGTGGATTGGTTCTTCGGAGAAAAGGAATCAGGTGCAATCGGCTTACCAGATTTTAGTTGCTTCAACCGCGGAGAAATTATCGAAAAACGAGGCCGACCTATGGAATTCGGGCAAAGTGATTTCTTCGGAAACCATTCAGCACGAATATGGAAAGGACAACCTGAAATCGTGTACCCGCTATTTCTGGAAGGTGAAAATCTGGGACGGAAACGGTGGCGAATACACAAGCCAGACTGCCACTTTCGAAACAGCTTTTCTTTCGCAGCAGGATTGGAAAGCTTCGTGGATTGGAAAAGATGCGGCCAACGAAATCCTTCCGGAGCAAGGATTTTACAAGGACAAAAAAGAGCAACTGTTCGATAAAGATACCATCACTCACGATGGAAATTCATTGTTGCTTCGTCGAGAATCAACGATAAACAAGGAGGTACAATCGGCAAGAGTGTATGTTACCGGAGTAGGCTTTTACGAGTTTTTTGTGAACGGGCAGCGGGTTGGCGATCATGTTTTGGCGCCGGCAAAAACGCCGTACCACAAATACATTCTGTACGATACCTACGACATCACTTCTCTTCTGAAAAAAGGTAAAAACGCCTTTGGAATCCACCTCGGAAATGGCTGGTACAATCCATACAAAAAATGGTGGAACGATTACCGTATGCAGTGGTTTGGCCACAAAAAGGCGATAGCACAAATTCAGCTTGTTTTTAAAGACGGAACAAGCCAGTTAATAGCTACCGGTGCCGATTGGAAATGGTCGCATGGCCCGATTACTTACAACTGCGTTTACGACGGCGAAACTTACGACGCCCGCCTCGATCAGGATGGCTGGAATAAGCCTGGATTTGATGATTCCTCCTGGCAGAAAGTTGCAGTTTTCAGCAAGCCTTCTGTTCGTTTGGTCTCGCACCAGATGCCGCCAATAAAGGTAAACGAAATTTTTAACCCGAAAGAGGTTAAATTGAATTCGCCTCAGATCAGGGTTTTTGATATGGGCCAAAATTTTGCCGGTTGGGTTAGGCTGAACATTCATGGAGCAAAAGGCACACACATTAAACTTAGGTTTGCCGAAGATTTGAATGCCGACGGAACGATTGATGTGACCAGCAACGAACACGCCAAAGCCACGGCTGAATACATTCTGAAAGGTACCGGACAGGAAACCTACGAAACTCATTTTTCTTATTTCGGATTTCAATATGTGGAAGTCAGCGCATCAAATGGACTCTTGAATCTGGATGGAATTGAAGGTCGCGCGGTTTATTCGGCCAACGCCGAAACAGGAACGTTTGATTGCGACAATGCACTGGTTAATAAAATCCACCGGGCAACGGTTTGGTCGCAAAAGAGTAATATGCTGGGCTACCCCATGGATTGTCCGCAGCGCGACGAGCGTTTGGGATGGTTTGGCGACGCACAGGTTACCGCCGAAGAAGCTATGTTTAACTTCGATATGGCGCAATTTTATGCCAATTGGTTCGAGGGAATCAAAGACAATCAGGAGGAGAAAACTGGCGACATTCCCATTATTTCACCACGTCCGTACATCAAAGACGATGGCATTGAATGGAGCAGCACCTACCTTACCATGCTCTGGAATTACTATTGCTATTACGGCGATCGGCAGATTCTGGCGCATCATTATCCTGCCATGAAGCGCTACATGGAATTTCTGGACAAGCTTTCGAACAACCTGATTTTGCCGATGGGTTGGATTGGCGATTGGGGCAGCATGGTGAAAGGCTGGAAAGAAGGGCAGCCCGAATCAGTTCCAACGGCTTTTTATTTCTGGAATGCTCAAATTATGAGCAAAGTCGCCGGAATTATCGGGAAGAAAGAAGATCAGGAAAAATACAGCCTGCTGGCCGACCGCATTCGCGAAAAATACAATCAGAAATACCTGAATGCCCAAACGGGAAATTACAATGATGGAAGCCAAATGGCCAATGCGTTTCCGCTCTTTTTGGGTTTGGTTCCTGAAAGTTCAAAACAGGCAGTTCTGAATAACCTGGTTGCGGATATTCTGGATAAAAATTCAGCTCATCTGACAACCGGAGTATTGGGAACCAAATATATGCCCGAAGCGCTTGCACAAATGGGGCGCGCCGATGTGGCCTGGAAAATCATCAATCAGGAAACTGCGCCCAGCTGGAACGACATGATGGAGAAATACACCACCATGTGCGAATTCTGGACTTTGAAGCAATCCAAGAATCACGTGATGATGGGCAGCATCGACGCCTGGTTTTATAAATACATTGCTGGTATTCAGTTGGATGAGATGAACCCCGCTTTTAGTTCGTTTCAAATCAAACCTATTTTAGTGGACGGCCTCGGAAGAGGAAAGGCTGAAATTATGACATTGAGAGGAAAGGTGGGCTTGGAGTGGAGGAGAAGTCCGGGGCTGTTCACTTTAAAAGTACAGGTGCCGTTTAATACTACGGCAATGGTTTACTTACCAGGAAAGGAAAATGACACGCTTACTGAAGGCGGACTTTTAGTAAATGGCCTGAAAGGAATAGAAAACAAAGGCTTTAAAGATGGAACTTTCAGGTTATTGGTACATTCCGGAGATTATACATTTGATGTAGCTGAGAAAAAATGAATAGAAGCTGGATTCTTATTGCGCTGATTGGTTTGTGGTACTGTGGCAATAAACAAGACTCCGGGAAAGATTATGCCAGCTTCGTTAATCCCTTTATTGGAACCGGTGGCGAAATGGGTGTTGGTTTCGGAAACATGTTTCCGGGAGCAGCCTATCCGCACGGGATGATTCAGCTTAGTCCGGATAATGGAGGCCACGGCTGGATGTATTGCGGCGGTTACCGCTATGCTGATAACCACATTGCTGGATTTTCGCACACCCATTTAAGCGGAA
>DAOPZV010000109.1:0-12759 GCA_035353575.1 Prolixibacteraceae bacterium
ACCGTTTGATTGATGATATGGTGGCTGCCTGCCTGAAATGGGAAGGTGCTTTTGTATGGGCCTGCAAAAACTACGACGGCGACGTGCAGTCGGATACTGTTGCACAGGGTTTTGGCTCGCTTGGATTGATGACATCGACTTTGGTTACGCCTGATGGAAAAACAATGGAGGCCGAAGCCGCTCACGGAACTGTGACCCGCCACTACCGTATGCACCAGCAAGGTAAGCCGACATCGACCAACCCGATTGCATCGATTTACGCATGGACAAGAGGTTTAGCCTTCCGTGGAAAACTGGATGGCAATCAGGAATTGATTGAATTTGCTGAAGCTTTGGAAAAAGTGTGCATTGAAACCGTTGAAGAAGGCAAAATGACCAAGGATTTGGCCCTAATCGTTTATGGAAATAATGTAACTTCAGATCAATACCTGACTACCGAAAAGTTCCTGGATGCTCTGGACGAAAACCTTCAGAAAAAACTAAAAAAATAGTCATTTATGGTCATTCGCACTACGTCATTTATAGTCATTATTTGATTTCGAGAACGACAGCCTCGGCAAATAACAATTAACGACACAATGACTGCTAATGACAAACAAATCTTTAAATATGAGTGATAAAATAATATTTATAAACAACAAGTTATGTGTTCCTGACGAGCCAATTATCCCGTTTATTGAGGGAGATGGCATCGGGAAAGATATTACTGAACCTAGTCAGCGAGTGATTGATGCTGCTGTGAAAGCTGCTTTTGGTTCCAGAAAAAAGATCGTTTGGAAAGAAGTTCTTGCAGGTAAAAAAGCCTTTGACCAAGTGGGAAACTATTTACCGGACGAAACACTTCAGGCATTTCAGGATTATTTGGTTGGAATAAAGGGACCACTTGAAACGCCCGTTGGCGAAGGAATTCGCTCGTTAAACGTGGCATTACGGCAAACACTCGATTTGTACGTTTGTCTCCGTCCAATTCGTTGGTTCAAGGGAGTTCCCTCTCCTATTCGCTATCCTGAATTGGTTGACATGCACATTTTCAGGGAAAACACAGAAGATATTTACGCCGGAATTGAATTTATGACCGGCACCGAGAAAGCCATTAAGTTCCGCGATTTCCTGATTAATGAGTTTGGTATCGACAAGATCCGTTTCCCTGAGAGCAGTTCGTTTGGGGTGAAACCAGTTTCAAAAGATGGCTCGGAACGGCTAATACGGTCGGCTTTAAAATACGCAATCGAACGAAGCCTTCCGTCGGTAACGCTGGTGCACAAAGGCAACATCATGAAATTCACCGAAGGCGCTTTTAAAAACTGGGGTTACGATTTGGCTGAAAATGAATTTCCGCACCAAACGTTTACGTGGCGAAAATACCAGCAAATTCAGAAAGAATTGGGCGCAGAGGAAGCCAGTGCAGAACTGGAGAAAGCAAAGAAAATGGGGAGAGTTATCGTAAAAGACTGCATCACCGATGCATTTCTTCAGGAGAGTTTGCTGCACCCATTCGACCATTCGGTAATTGCAACCATGAACCTGAATGGCGATTATATCTCGGATCAGCTGGCTGCGATGGTTGGTGGAATTGGGATATCGCCGGGTGCTAACATCAACTACAACAGCGGCTATGCCATTTTTGAAGCCACTCACGGAACAGCACCCAACATTGCCGGAACTGGGAAAGCCAACCCCGGTTCGCTCATCCTTTCAGGAGCCATGTTGCTCGAATATTTGGGCTGGTACGAAGCTGCCGAGCACGTTTATGATGCTATGGAACATACTTTCTCAAAAAGAAAAGTAACCTCTGATTTGTTTAGTATGATGGAAGGCGCAACACTCCTGTCAACCTCGAAGTTTGCTGACGAAATTATTCGGAATATGCACTAAAATGAGAAGATTTGAGGATTTGGGGATTTGAAGATGAATGGTTAAGTGATTATAGCTAATTGACAACAATTTAACAATTAAACCATTAACAAACCCGTAACCCGTATCTTGGAACCCGAAACATTTTTTAAGCACTCCGAACCCTTTAATAAATAAAAAGAACTAAAAAACAATAACTATGGAATACATAAAAAATAGATTTTACGAAAAAGCCATGAAAAATATGGCTGATCTTCAAAGACTCAGAAAAGAGCATGGAGATGTAGTTCTTGGTCAGGTAACTATTGACCAGGTGCTTTCAGGAATGAAAGGAATACCTGCCTTGTTGACCGAAACATCGAAACTTGATGCTAACGAAGGAATTCGGTTCAGAGGTTATTCTATTCAGGAATTGCAGCAAAAATTACCGAAACTACACGACGACGGAGAACCATTGCCCGAAGGTTTATTTTACCTGATGATGATTGGTGAAATACCGGAAAAGGAAGATGTGATAAACATTTCGAAAGATTGGGCAACCCGTGCGCATGTTCCGCAATACGTTTTCGACGTTATTGAAGCGCTACCGAAAAACAGTCGTCCGATGACCCAATTCAGCACTGCAATTCTGTCAATGGCCTACGACTCGGTATTCCAGAAAGCCTATCGTGCAGGGGTGAACAAAAAATTCTACTGGGATTTTATGTACGAAGACGTGATGACACTGATTGCCCGTCTGCCGCGTATTGCCGCGTATATTTATCGTCGCATTTATCACAACGGCGACCATATTGAGCCTAACCCGACCCTCGACTGGGCTGGTAACCTGGCACACATGATGGGCTTCGATAGCCTGGAGGTTAAAAGGTTATTGCGTTTGTACATGGTAATTCACGCCGACCATGAAGGCGGAAACGTTTCGGCGCACGCCACACACCTTGTTGGTTCGGCCCTTAGCAATGCGTATTATGCTTATTCTGCGGGAATGGTTGGCTTAGCCGGCCCATTGCACGGATTTGCAAATCAGGAAGTAATGGCATGGATTTTTGAAATGCTCGAACAATTGGGCACCGATGAGCCAACAGATGCTCAAATTGCCAAATACATTGAGCAAACGCTGATACAAGGCCGCGTGGTTCCGGGATACGGACACGCCGTACTTCGGATTACCGACCCGCGCTTTACCGTTCAGCAACAATTTGCCGAAAAATATATTATTCACGATAAACTGATCAACACGGTTAACGCGATTTATCGCGTTGCTCCCCCAATTCTGGAAGCTACCGGGAAAATTAAAAATCCGTGGCCTAATGTTGATGCTTTCAGCGGCGCATTACTGAACCACTACGGTATTACTGAGCCCAATTTCTACACCGTTTTATTTGGAGTCTCGCGGGCGTTGGGCGTAATGGCATCGTTGGTATTCGATCGTTTATACGGATTACCTATCGAACGTCCATCTTCACAAACAATGGAATGGTTTATGAATAAAGCTGGAATTAAAAGCGAAGAATAACATATTTTGAATCATTGCTTTAAGAGTACTTTCAGATATTGGATATAACCTTTGTTGTAACCCAATTCAAATCAAAAAGTTTGGCAACTTGTGGTTGCCAAACTTTTTTTGTTTAAAGACCATTTATCAAACCGCGGAGGTGGCCAACAAAAAAGGCAGCTTTAGGGCTGCCTCACTTAAATTTATTTCTTGAATGCATTCTACAAATTAATCACAACCGGTCTTCTAAAATCATCTGAATTTCTTCAGGACCAATATTCGCCTTTTCGCCAAGTTTATAGCCTCTTTTTCTGAACCTGTCGGTAATGGCATTAACTGTTTCCGTCGAGACAGAGTAATCGGGTAACTTTGTTTGAACGCCTAGAGATTCGAAAAATGCTACCGTTTTAGCAATCGTTTGATTAATTCGTTCCTCGTCAGTTCCATCAAGAATACCCCATACACGTTCGCCGTATTGTAAAAGTTTTGCTTTCTTTTGTTCCCGTTCAATTTTCATGACTCCAGGCAACACGATTGCGAGAGTTCTGGCATGGTCTATTCCATGAAAAGCAGTTAATTCGTGGCCGATCATATGCGTTGCCCAGTCCTGAGGAACTCCGGCTCCAATAAGCCCATTTAAAGCCATGGTCGCACTCCACATGAAATTAGCCGCTGCATCGTAATTTGTTTTGTCTGCAATTACCTTTGGTCCTTCTTCTATCAGGGTTTTTAATATGCTCTCAGCAAACCTGTCCTGAATAGGCGAATTAACCGGAAACGTAAGGTACTGCTCGATTACGTGTACAAACGCATCAACAATTCCGTTGGCTATCTGCTTTTCAGGTAACGAATAAATCGTTTCAGGATCAAGAACAGAAAATAATGGCATTACTTTAGGCGACCCAAAAGCCAGCTTTTCTTTCGTCTCTACGCGAGTAATTACTGCCCCTGCGTTCATCTCTGAACCTGTTGCAGGCAAAGTTAAAACAGCTCCATGAGGAACAGCAGCCTTTACCGGCGCTCTTTTCGAAAGTATGTCCCAAGGATCGGTCCCTTCATAGCAAGCTGCCGCAGCAATAAATTTTGTACCGTCGATAACCGAGCCTCCTCCAACTGAAAGTAAAAACGAAATATTTTCTTTTCTAACAATTTCTACAGCCTTCATTAATGTTTCATAGTGCGGGTTGGGTTCAATTCCACCGAACTCCAGCACCTCAAAACCTTTAATCGATTCCTTTACCTGGTCATAAACCCCGTTTTTAAAAATACTTCCGCCACCGTAAGTGATCAGAATCTTTGATCCTTCTGGAATATTCTTACCAACTTTGGCTATCTCGCCTTTTCCGAATATAACTTTAACCGGATTTTGATATTCAAAATTATACATAATAATCAGATTTTACTTTAAAAATTCATTGCATTTAAACACTCTTTCAACGGTATAGTTTTGCCGTTAAGATTTATTAGCAATAAGCAAATCTAATAAATTTCCATCTAGTCTGATGTTAAGGCAAAAAAGAAGGGAGCCCTCATGGCTCCCTCGTTAATCTACATTATTGCGATTCGTGAAAAAGGGTCTTTTTTTCTCGCTTCGACAGGCACCGCTGATGTTGTTCAATCAACGACTCCCTTTCGGTACTCGACAAAGCTTCGTAGTAATTTAGTCTTTCCTTTGCGGCACATTTACGTAACGATCTGAAACCGCAATCTGATAATTCTCCACCCACCGGACAATCGAAAATCAATCCCAAATAGTTTAATTCTCCTTTTGTCATTTTCCTCTCCTTTTAATCTCTCTACGCACTTTTATTCCTAAAAATAGAAAAAGGTAACCCGCTACTTTCAGATATTTTAAATTTTAAGTTTTAAGAGCTCAATGCCATATTTTTATATTTTTGCAGGAGTTTTTACAAAATGCATTATTTCTGATACGATATGTTTGAGAATCTGAACGAAAAGCTGGAACGATCTTTTAAAGTTCTGAAAGGTCAGGGAAAAATTACTGAAATAAATGTTGCTGAAACCTTAAAGGAAGTTCGTCGCGCTTTACTCGATGCCGACGTAAACTTTAAAATAGCAAAATCTTTTACCGAAAACGTAAGAAAAAAAGCACTGGGGATGGACGTTCTTAACGCCATAAAACCAGAACAGTTAATGGTTAAGATTGTGCACGACGAGCTTACCGAATTAATGGGTGGTAAATTTGTCGATATCAATTTGAAAGGCAGCCCTTCGATCATTTTGATTGCCGGATTGCAAGGTTCGGGTAAAACAACATTCTCAGGAAAGCTGGCAAAATTGCTAAAAAGCAAAAAAGGACGCCATCCACTGCTGGTTGCATGCGATGTTTATCGTCCGGCAGCAATCGAACAGCTTAAAGTTCTTGGACAACAGGTTGAAGTACCTGTTTACACCGAAGATGGAAACCGCAATCCGGTGAAAATTGCCCAGGAAGCAATTCGTCAGGCAAAAATGCAGGGAAATGACGTCGTAATTATTGATACTGCTGGTCGTTTGGCTATTGATCAGGAAATGATGAATGAAATCGCTGCTGTAAAAGACGCAGTAAAACCACACGAAATTCTTTTTGTGGTTGATTCAATGACTGGTCAGGACGCAGTTAACACAGCTAAAGAATTCAACGACAGGCTTGATTTCGATGGCGTTGTTCTTACCAAACTAGACGGTGATACCCGAGGTGGAGCTGCACTTTCAATTCGTTCGGTTGTTGACAAACCGATCAAATTTGTAGGTACTGGCGAAAAACTCGATGCTCTCGATAATTTCCACCCTGAACGTATGGCCGACCGTATTCTTGGTATGGGTGACATCGTTTCGTTGGTAGAAAAAGCTCAGGAACAATTCGACGAAGAAGAGGCAAAAAGACTTCAGCAAAAACTGGCAAAAAACCAGTTCAGTTTTACTGATTTTCTGAAACAGATTCAGCAAATCAAAAAAATGGGTAATCTGAAAGATTTGGCCGGTATGATTCCGGGAATGGGCAAAGCGTTGAAAGATGTTGAAATAGAAGACGACGCATTTAAACACATTGAAGCCATTATTTACTCGATGACTGTCGCCGAACGCGAAGACCCAAGTATCCTGAACGGATCACGTCGTAAACGTATCGCCGATGGTTCAGGAACCAATATTCAGGAAGTAAACAGGTTGATTAAACAGTTTACCGAAACACGCAAAATGATGAAATTCGTTTCGCAAGGCAAAAACCTGAATCGGATGATGGGAAATTTTGGTCCAAAGAACTAATAAAACGACTTATATATGATTCTTATTGACGGAAAAAAAACTTCAGAAGATATAAAAAAGGAAATCGCCGAAGAAGTAAAAAAGATTGTAGCTTCAGGTAAGCGGGCTCCCCACCTTGCGGCAGTACTGGTTGGACACGACGGTGGCAGTGAAAGTTACGTGGCATACAAAATTAAAGATTGTGCCGAAGTTGGATTTCGCTCAACATTAATCCGTTTCGAAGACGATGTAACTGAAGCCGAACTTTTGGCGAAAGTAGCCGAGCTGAATGCTGACGAAGAATTAGATGGGTTCATCGTCCAATTGCCCCTTCCAAAGCACATTTCCGAACAAAAAGTCATTGAGGCAATCGATTCAAAAAAAGACGTTGACGGCTTTACTCCCGAAAACGTTGGCCGAATGGTTTTAGGACTGCCTGCCTTCCTGTCAGCAACTCCATACGGAATTGTAGAACTATTGAAAAGATACAATATTCCAACTTCAGGCAAAAATTGCGTGATTGTTGGCCGCAGTAATATCGTTGGCCGCCCTTTGAGCATTTTGATGTCGCAAAAAAGTGTGAATGCAACCGTTACAGTTGCTCACAGCCAAACAAAAGATCTGGATAAAATCTGCGCAGAAGCCGACATTTTAATTGCTGCCCTTGGTTCACCCGAATTTGTTAAAGTGAATATGGTGAAAGAAGGTGCAGTTGTTATTGATGTTGGAACCACAAGAGTTCCTGCTTCAGATACAAAATCCGGTTTTAGATTAAAAGGAGACGTAAAATTTGACGAAGTTTCACCAAAGTGCGCATACATAACTCCCGTTCCGGGTGGTGTTGGGCCAATGACCCGTGTTTCTTTACTACAGAATACACTTCTCGCAGCAAAAAGGAATTCATAAAAAACATAATTCATAGGAAAGGGTGTCAAAAGGCACCCTTTTTTTGTTTAGTTTTGATTATTCAAAAACTTAAATTATTTGACATGAAAAATTGGAGATTAAATCATGTGACTAAAGCTATTTTCATCGCATCATTTATTTTAGTTGAATCCTGCGCAACTGTTCCGTTAATAGGGCGCAAACAATTAAGTCTTGTCCCTGAATCAAGTATGCTTGAACTTAGTTTAACTAACTATAACGACTTCATAAAAGCTAATAAACTCTCAACTAACCAAGAACAAGCTGCTACAATTAAAAGAGTTGGAGCAAAAATGTCGGTAGCAGTCGAAAAATACCTGAAAGAAAATGGCTTTGCTGATCGGGTTGCCGATTTTAAGTGGGAGTTTAACCTGGTGCAAAGTGACGAACTCAATGCATGGTGTATGCCCGGAGGGAAAGTAGTTTTTTACACCGGAATTATGCCTGTTACGAAAAACGATGCCGGAGTTGCTGTTGTTATGGGGCACGAAATCGGTCATGCGGTTGCTCGTCACGGGAATGAGAGAATGAGCCAGCAATTGGTTCAGCAGTATGGAAGTGCAGCTCTTTCTGAATTAATAAAGACCAAACCACAGGAAACTCAGGCAATCTTTCAAACAGCCTATGGACTTGGCACTCAATATGGAGTTATGCTGCCTTATTCGCGCCAACAAGAATACGAAGGCGATAAATTAGGATTAATTTTCATGGCAATGGCTGGATATAATCCCAATGAGGCAATTAAATTCTGGGAAAGAATGGCTGCCAGCTCCACTGCAAAAGTTCCTGAATTCCTGAGTACACACCCGGTTGAAGAGAACAGGATTCAGGCAATAAAAGCATTTCTTCCTGAAGCGATGAAATATTACACCGGAAAATAATAATTGTGTGTTTTCAGAATTCTGTCCGAAAAAAAAATGCGGTTCAATTTTAGAGAAAGATTCATCTGTAAGTGAAATAGGGTGTTTATTAGCACTTTTTATTATTTATCAGATATTTTTTTTAATTTTGATATATGAGTAAGTTTGCCTGAGAACTTAAACAAGACATAAATTTTTCGACTAACCTTCCGATATTTTGTTCTTTAAGAACTAAACTTCAGAAATTTGAACAATATGTTTTTCTGAAGAAAATATTGGATTTTACTAAAAATACGATGGAAGATTTTGACAGAAATGAAGACCGATTAGAAAACGACAGTAATTTTAGGGATGAGATCTATTCTGTTGCTGTCAGAGCTGGAAAAAGAACCTATTTTTTCGATGTAAAATCGACTAGACGAGACGAATTTTATTTGACAATTACTGAAAGCAAAAAACGTTTCGAACAAGATGGAAATTTCCATTTCGAGAAACATAAAATTTTTCTCTACAAAGAAGACTTTGCAAAATTTGCTGAAGGGCTTCAAGAAGTAATGACATACATTGATCAGAACCAACCAGTAATTGAATTGGAAGAACCTACAGAAACAGCATTTTCTGACACATTTAAAGAAAATGAGCTCGAGGAAGTTGGGATCTCAAAAGATTACACTAAACTTGATTTTGACGATTTAAATTCGTAAAGATATATTTTCCTACGAATCAGTTGCTTGGCAGAAGCCGTTGCAGGTTCTGTAAGAGCTGTTTACCGATTTGGTATAAATTCGCGTTATATTGCAGAGGATCAGGTAAATGTACGCCAGAGAAAGATGTCATCGGTTATTCATTCTTTTTCGAATTTCCTGCATTACTTTTTTGCGAATTTCGGCTTCAGTTTGATATAGCTTGATAACTTGTTGTGGTTGCAAAACTTTTTTAAACTCGTAGTAGTATTTCTCGCGAATTTCTACCATACTTTTTGCTGCCTTCAATTGTTCAACAATCAACCGATCTGCTTCTTCCGGAGAAAGACTATCTGCATCAACGCGCATCAGTTTGCCTATTTTCCGGAAGTTAACGGCTGTTATCTCCCGTTCATAGTTCAGGTATATTGGCCGAAAGCGATCTAAAGTTTTTTGATCGAGCTTAAGGCTAACTCCTATTTCCCGAAGTTTCGCCTGAGCAATTCGCTCACGCAAGCGTGGAAAGCGGTCTCCGTTCTGGGCGCCTGAAGCAAACCCAATCAGTAAAAAAACAAGAATCAGTTGAAGTTTTATTATTTGTCTCATAGTTATTCATTTAAATTATTTAATGATTCTCCTTCGATAAAAGGGTCAGTTTTCATCATTGCATCAAGTTGACCTAGTTCTTCATCGGTTAGATCAGCCAAAATATCATTAACCGATTCTTTTAACTCAGATTTTTTTGATTCGCTTTGGAGAATTTCCTTCTTTTTCAATTCTGGCTGAGCGATAGGTTGTTCTATTTGCTTTTGCTCCTGAATATCAGGAATAGTATCTTGTTTAACTTCTGCTACAATATCTTTTTCGTTATTATCTGCGACTAAAAAGCTAAGAAGAGCCACAATCAAAATTGAAGCCGCCACGCCCAAATACCAAAGCTTTACAACATGTCGTGAATGAGCTTTTTGTTTGGCAATAGCGAGTGTATTAGCCGAAAAGTCGTCAAAAAATGCCGATGGAACATCGTAGGGTAAACGCTTCCCAATTTGCGGAAATCCGCTGGCATCATCCATTATTTTATCGTCGTTTTTCATATCAGGCTAGTTCTATTAAATGTTTTTTGATTTTTTCGACCGCATAGTGGTAATTTGTTTTCAAAGTACTTACCGAAGAATCAAGTATCTCTCCGATTTCGTTGTAGCTTAACTCGTCATAATACCTCAGATTAAAGACCATCCGCTGCTTTTCAGGCAACTTTAAAATGGCCTGTTGAAATTTTACCAGCATGGCTTCGCTATTTTCTGAATCGTTTCCACCGAAATCAGCCAGCATTTTATCGGTAATCGCTTCTGCATTTTTAAGCCAATTTTTATTTTTTCTGAAATGCCTGGTACACTCGTTTGTTGCGATTCGGTATAACCAGGTAAAAATCCGACTTTCGCCTTTGAATGAGCCCGCAAACCGATAAACATTTATAAACGTTTCCTGCAAAATATCTTCTGCATCTTCATGCGAAACTACCAATCGACGAATGTGCCAGTAAAGAGGCTTTTTGTATATTTCCATCAACTGCAAAAATCCCCTGTCTTTTTGCAGCGGATCTTTCATGAGGCTTATTAAGTTTTCATCCGAAAATTCACTCATCAAATCTATCTGTCAATTTCGTTCGTTTATTTGATGTATTAAAACAACAGAAGTTAAAATCCAGCAATAAATATTTCTTATTACGATTTTTTTAGAGGGATTTAACTTTTGAAACTTTCTAGTTTCTTATGGATAAATCAATCATTTAAATTTAAAAATTTTGCCTTATGAAACGATTAAAATTATTTTTCGCAATGTTCATTTCTATCGTTGCATTTAATTCTTGTCAAAAAGAAGAGACGAGTGCAACAGTCGATGAAGTGACTGTTAGCCAGCAGGAAACACAAACTGAAGAAGCTTTGGCCGATGTTGATGCCCTAACCGACGAAGCCGTTGACTTGTATGCTTCAACCTTAAAGTCGGCAACCATTTCTGAATCGGCATATTTAAGCGATTGCCCAACGATAACTGTGAATAAAACTTCCAATCCACAGGTGATCACAATCGATTTTGGAACGTCGTGTACTGGTAAGGACGATAAAGTACGTTCAGGAAAAATCGTAATTACTTCAACTGCATTCAATACGTTCCCGTCTGTCCGCGATTTTACTTTTGATAATTACATCGTCGATGGTAAAAAAATTGAAGGAAGCCTGAGCAAAACCATCAATAAAGATCAGGAAAACAACGTTAGGACAGCCGTGATCAGCGAAAACATCACCATTACTTTCCCCAACAATGAAGGAAAGGCATCGAGAATGGCCAATACCACCCGACAATATCAGCGAAATAAATTATTGAATCCGGCAGACAACCAAATTGTAAGTTGGGGAACATCTGAATTCACTAAAGTTTCAGGAGTAAAACTGAGCAAAACAGTTACTTCTGATAAGCCTTTGGTATTCAAAATTTCATGCCACCATATTGTTTCAGGAGTTGTAACACTAACAAACGACAAGCGCACCTGGACGATCGATTATGGCGACGGAAGCTGCGACAACAAAGCAGTTCTAACGGAAGACGGCAAGTCGAAAGAGATAAAAATCAAATAGTCGGTGCAAGCTTGGTTCCCGGCACTCGCGAAATGCCATTTCCTACTGGAAGTGGCATTTTAAGTTTTATGACTCTTTCTCTGAAAAATTCATTGATTAAACCGACTCCCGCGTGTAAATATATTCACCTGATTATGAAAAAGTCTGCCATTTTTTAAATAAAAAAGGTAGGTTTTCACTTCTATTTTTTTCGCCTAAGCACGAAATTTCTCTAGGTAGTGAAAAAGTAATTACTATATTTGCACTCGCAAAACGGATACGGGTGTAGCTCAGTTGGTAGAGCATCGGTCTCCAAAACCGAGTGTCGGGCGTTCGAGTCGCTCCTCCCGTGCAAAAGCTGCTCAAAAAGGGCAGCTTTTTTGTTTTACGAAAAGTCTTTTGGTAACTTCGGCACAAACAAAATTGGTTATGACAGTCGATCTTTTTATACCCTGTTTCATCGATCAAATTTATCCTGAAACAGCCTTTAATACAGTTAAACTTCTTCGGAAAGCCGGACTGGATGTGAATTACAACCCCGAACAAACCTGTTGCGGACAACCCTCATTCAACAGCGGCTACTGGGACGAGACCAAAACGCTGGCGAAAAAATTTATCCGCGACTTTCCAAACGACCGGCATATCGTTAGCCCATCGGCTTCGTGCACCGGCTTCATCAAAAATTATTACCCCGATCTATTCAAAAATGGTCAGCCCGAACACGAAGAATACCAGCGCTTGAACCGAAGCCTGTTTGAATTGACTGACTATCTGGTGAATCACCTGAAATTTACTGATTTTGGTGCCGAATTTCCTCACAAGGTTTGCTACCACGATGCCTGCACTGCACTGCGCGAATATGGCATCCGTCAGGAACCGCGACTTTTGCTTTCGAAAGTAAAAGGACTGGAGCTGGTTGAAATGGAGGATACCGACACCTGCTGTGGCTTTGGCGGAACATTCTCAGCAAAATTCACGGCTATTTCGTCGGCCATGACACAGCAAAAAGTGGAAAACGCATTGAAAACCGGTGCCGAATACATCATTTCGACCGAAGCGTCGTGTATCATGAACATTGAAGG
>DAOPZV010000110.1:0-12685 GCA_035353575.1 Prolixibacteraceae bacterium
GTTTTATAACAGATTCGATATTTGCCTAAATTTCATCGAAGAATGCCTACTGCCCTACCGTTTCTAAATCTTTTATAATTTTATGGTTCAAATGAAAAAATATGAAACGAGCAATATTTGTCCTCCTACTTTTAATTACCTGCTTAAGTAAAATTTCGGTAAGCCAAATTTCTACAGATTCAATTCTTTACAAGCCTGAAGACAAAAAGATCGTAGAAGAAAAACTTCAATTATTTTCTAAAAATGCTGCTCTTCCAATAAATGAATTGATTGTTGAAATCGGAAAATCTTTTTTGGGCACACCATATGTTTCTGCAACGCTGGAAAACGGAGCAGAAGAAAAACTTGTAATCAACTTGCGAGAGTTGGATTGCACAACTTTTGTCGAAAATGTATTGGCTTTATCGAGAGCTGTAAAATCGGGTAAATCTGATTTTTACTCCTTTGTCTCGGAGCTTCAGCGAATCAGATACCGGAATGGAATTCGTAATGGATATCCGTCGCGCCTTCACTATTTCAGCGAATGGATTCGAGATAACCAAAAGAAAGGAATTGTTGATGGTTCTCCCAATAAAAATGGACAAAAGATAGATAAGCTGATCAATTTTATGAGCAAACATCCCGCAGATTACCCCGTTCTGAAAGCACATCCAGAGCTTATCCCATTAATTTCCAGGCAGGAATCTGAACTTTCAAAATATGATTTCTGGTATTTTCCTAAGAGTGATTTCGTTAATTTGTACAAGAACTTAAAGCATGGTGACATCATTGCTTTAACAAGTACAATCGACGGGGTTGATATTAACCATGTTGGAATAATAATAAAAAAGGGAACTGAATTTTACTTGCTGCACGCACCGCTTAGCGGGAAAAAAGTTCTGATTTCGGACGGTCCAATTACCGATTTTCTTAAACCGGCATCAAAAAATAGTGGAATTATGATTGCCCGACCAATATTCTAGTTCAGTGGTTTTCTCTTTTTTTTAATTTTACGCGTCGAAGCCGGGTTATACAGCTCGGGGCGTGTAATCGTTTAACATGAAATCCATTTTTAACCGTTTCGTAGTTTTTATTTGTAAGGCGGTAGCTTTGATACCTTTCAAGGCTATTTACATTATTTCTGATATCCTGTATTTTATTCTTTATTACGTCGTTAGATATCGGAAACGAGTTGTTGTTGAAAACCTGACACACTCTTTTCCGGAGAAAAGCCCGGAAGAAATAAAAGCGATAATGAAGAAATTTTATCAGCATTTGTGCGATATAAGCCTTGAAACGCTGAAATACAGCCGAATGACGGCGCAAGAAGTGGATCAGCGCTTGAAAATGAGCGGATTGGAGGTGTACGAGGAGTACTACAATCAAGGGAAAAGCGTTATCATGCTTTCCATGCATTACAACAATTGGGAATGGATCGGAGCCATGCAGCGATTTTTAAAAATACAATTTTCATACGTGTACAACAACATGAGATCGAACCCTGAATTTGAAGATTTTATGTTGAGAACCAGGACACGTTTTGGAGGAACGTCGGTTGCAATTGGACATTCGGTACGAACAGCTCTTTCGTTTGCGAAAAGTGATACTCCTCAAGGACTAATGTTGGTAGCCGATCAGACAGCACCCGGCAACTCGCAGTTTTGGACTACTTTTCTAAATCAGGAAACCGCCTTTTTTACTGGTCCCATGAAAATTGCAGCAAAAACAAACTACCCGGTAGTTCTGCTTCACATCCGGAAAACCAGTCGCGGACATTATGAATTCTGTAATTATAAATTGGTTGAAAACCCCGCGGAAGTCGATCCCAACGAGATAATGCTTGCATACGTTCGTAAACTCGAAGAAATAATCAGGGAAGAACCGCAGTACTGGCTTTGGTCACATCGCCGCTGGAAGCACAAACGACCCGCAGACATTCCGTTAGTTTAACATTACATTGGGTCAACGTCGGCATAAACAATCAGGTTTGAGTTGTTTGGCTGTGATTTAGCCTTGCTGATAACTTCCATGATTTTGGCTTTTGCTTCCGGAATTTTTCCATCGCGCGGAATTTTTATCAGAATTTCTTTCTGAAACCAGGTTTGAATTTTTCCAACAACCGGATATTCGGGCCCCAAAACATTTTTGTTGAACAGGCCACGAAAAGCAGCCGCCAGGTTGTTGGCAACCAAATCCAATCGTTCCCTGTTCTGATGTTTAACAACGATTTTAATTAGCCTGAAATAAGGCGGATACCGGAACATTTTTCGTTCGTTCATCTGACGATTAAATAGCCTCATAAAATTGTTTTCCGCCGAATCGATTATAACCGGGTGATTGGGCATGCTGGTTTGAACCACTACCCTGCCCTGCCTGTTTTTTCGACCAGCACGACCACTAACCTGGGTGATAAGCTGAAAGCTTCTTTCATACGACCGGAAATCGGGGTAATTCAACAAATTATCGGCGTTTAAAACACCAACTACACGAACATTATCGAAATCCAATCCTTTGGTAACCATTTGTGTTCCCACCAGAATGTCAATTTTTCCTGTCTCGAATTGCCAGATCAGCTGATCGTAGGCTTTTTTCGCCCGTGTAGTATCCAAATCCATTCGCGCAACCCGTGCATCAGGAAACAACAATTTTATCTCGTCTTCAATTTTTTCGGTTCCAAATCCACGTGTTTTAATGTCGTCTGATCCGCATTCGGCGCATCTCGAAACCATCGTTGTAGTATGCCCGCAGTAATGGCAAATGAGGCTGTCCTTATTTTTGTGATAGGTCATACTAACATCACAATATTTGCATTTCGGAATCCAGCCACAATTTCCGCACTGAACGTAGGGTGCAAAACCTCGCCGGTTTTGAAAAAGAATAACTTGCTCGTTATTCAAAAGCGCTGTCGATATTTCATCAAACAATTCAGGAGTAAAAACCGATCTCATTTTCTTTCGTTTGGTTGCCTCCTGAATATTGGCCGCAACAAGGCTTGGTAATTCAATTCCCTGAAAACGTTCGGTTAAACTAACTATTCCATATTTGTTGCTTCGTGCATTGAAATAGGTTTCGTACGAGGGCGTTGCTGATCCTAAAAGCACCTTGGCTCCGTGTAAATTGCCCATTAATATGGCCATATCACGTGCATTGTAGCGCGGCGCCGGATCAAATTGCTTGTACGAATTTTCATGTTCTTCGTCAACTATTATCAATCCCAGATTGCTGAATGGCAAAAAAATTGAAGATCGGGCACCAAGAATTACTTTATAGGAGTTGTTGCTATTGGACTTGTTCCCAAGCACGTTGAACCAGATTTCAACACGTTCGGCATCATTAAATTTGGAATGGTAAATACCGGCAAGATCGCCAAACGCCGTTTTTAGACGGTTGATAATCTGCGCTGTAAGTCCAATCTCGGGAACAAGATACAGCACCTGTTTGCCTAATTTAAGTTGTTCTTCTATCAGCCGAATATAAATTTCAGTTTTTCCGCTGGAAGTTACCCCGTGTAACAATACAGTGTGATGAATTTCAAACTGCTCAATTATTTCATCATAAGCTTTTTGTTGTGGCTGCGATAGTTCTTTTATTACAAGGTCAGCACTGTGGTTTCGGGCGATTCTGTCGGTCTCTTTCATAAACACATCCAAAACCTGTTTTTCTTCCAGTCCTTTCAAAACAGCTTCGGAGGTGTTGGCTATTTCCAGCAATTCCTTTTTCCCTATTTCGGTTCGATTTTGCTCACCAAATACTGTTTCAGACAGGAAGATTTTTAACAATTGCTCCTGTTTTTTTGCCTTTCGCGACAACAAATCGAGCATTTCATTTAGCTTTTCGTCCGACTGAAAGTCTGGATTTAGCCTGACCGTTGAAATTGTCTTAGGTTTATAGCTTTCACGAAGTTGTTCTTCAACAACAACCGCATTTTTTTCAAGCAGCAATTTCAGCACAGCCAGCGACGACTGTTGCCCCAGAAAACGGTTTAAATCCTGAATAGTAGCTGATTTACGGCTTTCAAGCAAAAGTAAAATTGCATTTTCTTTATCCGTGATTTCGCTGGTAATTACGGCGTCGGGGTTGATGCATATTTTTGTCTGACTTTCAAGTTTCAGTCCGGAAGGCAATGCCGCTTTATACACTTCGCCCAAACTACAGCAATAATAACCGGCAATCCATTCCCAAAGCTGTAGCTGTTGTATTCCCACAATTGGTTCTTCGTCAAGAATAGCATCTATGTCTTTTATTTCAAAGTCGCCAGTCGGTTCATTTTGATGGAGCTTGTAAACCAATGCTGAGAAAAATTTACGTTTCCCAAATTGCACAATCACCCGGGCACCTACTTTTACCCGATCCTGAAATGCAGCCGGAATCCGGTAAGTGAACCTGTAATCCAGAGGTAAAGGCAAAATAACATCAGCAAAAAGTAAGTCATCAATCATATTTACAAAATACCAAAAAAGATTTCTTATTTGGAAGACTACGGCAGTTCAATCGCTATAATTTTTTCCTTCATCTGCATCGTTGGCGGCCAATAACTTTTGAATTTTAAATAATACTTATACCTTAGTATGTTAGATATGTGTTGCTACATAACCCCAATAAAATCAATTCTATTTCTATGAGGAGGAATCGCTTAACACTGAAACTGAAGCTTAATATTTATATTTTAACTGCCGCTACAATCGTTTTTGGGGTTACAATTTGCTATATAAGTTTTCGACTAAACCAGATAACCTATAATAATGCCATTGAAATTGTAAAAGGTTCGGCAAGGGAATATCAGTCAAAAATCTCTGCTGATTTGAATACGATGATGGAGTCGGCCCGAACCATAAGTAATTCATTTAATGTATATCCAACGTTAAAGCCTGAAGTAAGAGATGAAGTTTACGATAATATATTGCGCCAGAATTTGATCAAGAATCAGGAATACCTGTCGGTTGGAGTTTACTGGGAATTGAAAGCATTGGATAAAAATTATAAAAAAAGGAACGGACGATATTATAACGGTTTTTTCAGGCAGGGCAATAAAATAATTAACCAGAAAGCGATTGAAGACACAACCAATCAGGAGTTGAAAACAACCTATTACCAGGTTCGGAAAAAGAATCGGGATGTTATTGTCAATCCGTATTACGACCAGTCAACAAAGGAAGTGAAAAACATTTTGATGACAAGTTTGCTTGCTCCAATTAAAGGAAATTCAGGCGAATTTGAAGGTATGGTTGGAATAGACATCTCTCTTGAACAAATGAATAAGATAATTGAACGAGTTAAGCCATTTGAGAATGCTGTTTCGTACATGATCTCTGAAGATAACAGAATTGTTGCACACACAAAATCAGAGCTAACCGGTAAAAATTTTCTCAATTCGCTTGCGGCAGACTCTACGATATTTCAAAAATATTTTGCCAAAAGTTCAAACGTTGACCATTCTTTCACTTACAAAAACTCGTTGGATGGAATTGAGTATTTTGTTGCTTTTCAGCCTATTTTAATTAATAATGCCGAGACAAATTGGTTTATTGGAATTGAAGTTCCCACAAGTGTTATTTTAAGCGAAGCACGTACTGCAATGTTCAGGCTGGTTATTGCTGCAATTATTGGGCTAATTGTTCTGTGTATAGTTATAATTGCTATTGCTGATAAGATTACTTCTCCTATTATAAAAGCGGTTGAATTTGCTAAAACAATAGCTTCGGGAAACCTGAACGCAAAACTTCAGATTGAACAGAATGATGAAATTGGCGACTTGGCTGAATCATTATCGATTATGGCAAGCCGGTTGACAAAAATTATTGGAGAAATCATGCAAAGTTCTGACACTATTGCATCCAACACCAGTAATCTGCTTCATTCGTCATCGGCATTGGCTGAAGGGGCAAGCAGGCAGGCTGCATCTTCCGAAGAAATGTCAACTTCGATGGAACTTGTGGTGAACAGAATTCAGAAAAATACTGAAAATGCCCAGGAAACAGAGCGTATCGCTTTAATGGCCTCCAAGGGAATTCAACTGGGAAAGCAATCGACACAGGCGTTAATCGATTCGATGAATAATATCATCGAGAAAATATCGATTATCAACGAGATTGCCAGGCAAACCAATTTGCTGGCCATAAATGCCGCAATTGAAGCATCGCGTTACGGGCTACAAGGCAAAGGATTTGGTGTTGTGGCAGCGGAAATTAAGAAACTTGCAGAACGGGCTCATTTGGCTGCCAATGAAATAAACGAACTGTCGAGATTAGGAATTTTACAGGCAAACGATACGAGCGATACGTTACTGCAAATCGTTCCTGAAATTGAACAAACCGCTGAGTTGGTCAAGCAAATTTCGTCAGGAAGCAAGGAGCAGCGCGTAAATTCGTTCGAGATTAACGCAGGCATCCAGCAACTGAATAAAGTAATTCAGCAAAATGCAAGTGCGTCTTACCAATTGTCGTCTAATTCGAGAAATATCGCCCAGCAATCAGAAAATCTGAAAAAGTTGATTGCCTACTTTAAAGTTGATGGCTTGAACTAAATTACCTGATACGGTCGATTGAACGAATTAACGCTTCATCCTTGTTGATGCCGCGAATGGCCATGTAATCCAGAATAATTGAAATCAATGGGAAAATAAATGCCGTTTGGAAACTGATCCTGGCTCCGGCGAACGAAAAATAGGAGTAGTAAAAAATCAATCCGAAAACGCCTAATAAGGTAATCATACCAACCAAAACAATTTTCTTCTGCAAGATTCTGTTTTTGAAACTAAAAATTGCAAATAGGTGTAGCGCAACAATAAGCAATATGGCGATTAAAACGACTATTGTGCCTTGTTTAACAGCACCTTCAAGCGTTATTCCAGTTGAAGTGAAGAGATAAATGGCACCATCTTTAACAATTTCGGCAAATGGGAGTGCTAACAAAAGTGAAGTTAAAATAGTTGTCAGCAAAAGATATAAAGTTTGAATGCGTTGTATCATGATTCTATTTTTTTGAGCAAAAATAAACCTTTTAGAATTGAGTCCAAATTATTTCACCAATACAGGGATAAAACGGCAATAAAATTCCCGCCGGGTAAGGTAAGAGGTAATTTTTCCGGCGGGATTTAATTGTTATTAACTACAACAAATTTAAAAAAAACGTGAAAAGCATAAACTTGTTTTTAAGTATATTTGAGTAGGAAAACAGCTAAAATCTGCAATATGAAAATCAGGATACTATTTTCTGCAATCTTCCTGATGATCTTTTGGTTGAGAATTGGGGTTGCCCAGGAAGAAACAACGTTTGTAAAAATATCTGATCCGGTGCCGTATTTTGAATTTGAGAGAAGTCCCGGAAAGATTGAAAATGTTAGCGGTTTAAGAGGAAAAACAGTGCTAATTACTTTTTTTGCAACCTGGTGCGGACCATGCAAACAAGAACTGCCTAAAATTCAGTCGGACATTTATAACCGGTGGAAACGCAATTCAGGATTTGAGATACTGGTATTTGGTCGGGAACATGGTTGGGAGGAGATTGAAAAATTTGCCGAATCGAACAAGCTCAATTTGCCATTATACCCCGATCCTGAGAGGAAAATTTATTCGAAATTTGCTGGCCAGTATATTCCGCGAAATTTCCTGATTTCAAAAGACGGGAAGGTGATTTTCAGCTCAACAGGTTTCAACGAAAAGGATTTTAAGAAGCTGAAAACCATGATCGAAGAGCAGATAAAAAATAATTGAAGTTGAATTAAAATGCAGAGGACTTTATATTGAAATTAAAATCCTCTGCACTTTAGGTATTATTTTGATGCTATCGTTTCTATTTCGATCAAAACACCCATTGGCAGTTCTTTTACAGCGAAAGCAGCTCTGGCAGGAGGCGTTTCTGTGTAATATTTGCCATAAATTTCATTCATTGCTTTAAAATTGGCCATATCGCTCAACAAACATGTTGATTTTACAACATCTTTATAGTCGTATCCGGCCTCTTTTAAAATGGCTCCAATGTTTTTCAAAACCTGTTCGGTTTGTTCCTGAATACCACCTTCAACAATCTTCATCGTGGCAGGAACAAGTGGTATCTGACCTGAAATGTATAACGTTTCGTTTACCTCTATTGCCTGACTGTAAGGACCTATTGCAGCTGGAGCATCAGAAGTTTTTATTACTCTTTTCATTTCGAATTATTTAAATTGATGTTTGATTAACCAAAAATAAATAAAAATCCCGGGAAGATCTTGCTTGTCTGTCCCGGGATGCTCTTATATAACTAAAAATTATCCATGCTTTTCAGAAAGATACCTTTCTGCGTCCATAGCAGCCATACAGCCCGATCCCGCTGCCGTTACAGCTTGCCGGTAAACAGGGTCCTGAACATCACCACAGGCAAAAACCCCGGCCACATTGGTTTTTGAAGTTCCCGGAATTGTTTTGATGTAACCGACTTCATCCGTATTAATGTACTTCTTAACAAAGTCGGAATTTGGCTTATGCCCAATCGCGAGGAAAAATCCGTCGATCTTTATATTTACCTCTTCTTCTTCAGAAGTCCCTTTTTTCTTGACCAATGTTGCTCCTTCCACCACTCCATCGCCAAATAAGCTTTTGGTTTGGTGCTCCCACAATATCTCTATATTTTTTGTTTTGAAAACACGTTCCTGCATAACTTTTGAAGCCCTCAGTTCATTGCGGCGAACAATCATGTAAACTTTGCTCGCCAAACCTGCAAGATAAATTGCTTCTTCGGCAGCAGTATCACCGCCGCCAACTACTGCGATGTCTTTACCGCGATAGAAAAATCCGTCGCAGGTAGCACACGCTGAAACTCCGCTTCCGGCGTATTTCTTTTCGTCGTCCAAACCCAGGTATTGAGCGGTAGCGCCTGTTGCAATAATTACTGTTTCTGCTTCAACCAGTTTATTCTCATCAATCCACACTTTGTGAACTGTTCCCGAAAAATCAACTTTTGTTGCAAGTCCCCACCTGATATCTGTACCAAAACGCGACGCTTGAGATTTTAAATCTTCCATCAGTTCGGGTCCAGTGATGCCTTTCGGGTAACCCGGGAAGTTTTCAACCTCGGTGGTGGTTGTTAGCTGTCCGCCGGGTTGCAAACCTTCGTACATAACTGGATTCAAATTTGCACGTGCTGCATAAATTGCCGCTGTGTAACCGGCCGGGCCCGAACCAATAATTAAGCACTTTACTTTTTCACTGTCGGTAACCTGATTGGTTTTATCTACTGAATTATCGCTAAGATTTATCGATTTAAACATATCTGAATTTTTTTGTTCAAAGGTAGTAAACACAGGTACACGATCTTCATCTTTCGAAATCAATAATTGTTATATGGACATAGACATTTTCGAACACCATTATTAATTCATCTTTAACTAGCGATTATTCAATTCTTAATGAATGTGTTGCAACTTCATTTCCGGGGTATTCGGTTCCGCTTTGTTAAGGATTTTAACATTATTTAAGTTGCTTTCGGCCTCTGTCTGAGGTAACTTTACTGAAATCAGAAAAATTCTGTGCCATGAAAGATTCAGAAAAAAACATCGATTTAAAAAAGCGTTCGAGAACAAGGTTCACGAGCGAAAGTTTGGGTTTTTATTATGGCGATAATACCGGAAACATTATTGTTTCGAAACCCAAAGAAAACTTCCGAAGCGGTTTTGCTGAAGTGAGTCAGTTCAATGTGAAAAATAAAGTTGAATCACTCAAGCCCAGAAAAAAGGCAGAGCCCGAATTTATTGTCGACTGGCAGGTTAATGCGTAAAAATGCGATTAAATAAAATCTCTTTAACGTGAAAGGGTTTCATTTTCGGTCAATTGAAAATGGAACCCTTTTTATTTTAACGGCATGAATAACCGAAAAACAAATGTGGATCGTCGCATAAATTGCCGGAAATATCTTTAAAATTCAGTAATTTCTTTTTGCATAAGTTAAGAAGATACCTATTTTTGCAACCACAAAGTTCGGGGTGTAGCGCAGCCTGGTAGCGTATCCGTCTGGGGGGCGGGGGGTCGCAAGTTCAAATCTTGTCACCCCGACAAAAAAGACCGCAAAATATTGATTTTGTGGTCTTTTTATTTTTGTAGCAACATCATAGTGGGTTGTATGTGGACTTTCCTCTATGGTTAAGAGCGCTGCTGCGCTTTTTCAGTTATATTGGGCTTTTTGATCTTACCTGATTACGAATTAATCGGTATTTCCCGGATTAAAAGATCTTACTGATAGGCCCTATCTGCTAAACTGAATTTTTCTGATTGCGTCTATCAAACGATCAATTTCTTCCTGCGTATTGTAGAAGGCGAAAGAAGGGCGAACTGTGGCTTCGACACCCAAACGCCTCAATGCAGGCTGTGCGCAGTGGTGTCCGGCACGAAGGGCGATTCCTTCCAAATCGAGTAAACGACCCACTTCCGGAGTCGGAATGTCATCCAGAACAAACGAAACAACACTAACTCTTTGTTTCGGATTGCCAATAATATGCAAACCTTCAATTTTCGAAAGTTCCGCGCGGGCATATTCGGTCAGTTCGTGTTCGTATTTCGAAATATTGCTGATTCCAATCCGGCTCACGTAATCGAGTGCTGCCCCCAGCCCAACAGCATCGGCCACATTGGGGGTTCCGGCCTCAAATTTTCCAGGCGGTATATTAAAAATCGTTTCTTCGAACGTAACGTCCTGAATCATATTTCCACCATATTGCCATGGTGAAATAATTTCGAGCAATTCTTTACGGCCATAAACCACGCCAATTCCGTTTGGTGAATAGATCTTGTGACCCGAAAACACAAAAAAATCGGCGCCCAGTTCCTGAACATTAATTGGTGTATGGGCTATCGATTGGGCTCCATCGATCAAGACCCTCGCCCCCCAGCGTTTAGCCGAATCAATGATGGCTTTTACCGGAAGAATAGTTCCGAAGGTATTATTCACGTGCCCGATAGAAACGATTCGGGTTTTCGGGCCAAGTAACTTTTCAAAATCTTCGAGAATAATATCGCCATCGTTGTTGATGGGAATTACTTTCAGGATAGCGCCTTTTTCCTTAGCTAATTGTTGCCAGGGAACGATGTTGGCATGATGATCGAGAGTTGAAACAATGATTTCGTCGCCCGGCCCAATAAATTTCTTCCCAAACGTTTGAGTTACCAGATTGATTCCTTCGGTTGTTCCCCGAACAAATATGATTTCTTCAGGCGACGATGCCCCAATGAAAATCTTCACTTTCTCGCGGGCCTTTTCGTAGGCGTCGGTCGAGCGTGCTGCCAGCGTGTGGGCTGCACGGTGTATGTTCGAATTGTCGCTCTCGTAAAAACGGGAAATAGCTTCGATGACCGAACGTGGCTTTTGGGTGGTTGCAGCATTATCGAACCAAATCAGATCGTGACCGTTCACCTGCTGGTTAAGGATCGGGAAATCTTTACGAATAGCCGGAACATCAAACGTTTCCCGACCATAATATTGAATTTGCTGATCGCGACCAAATGAATATTCCGAAAAAGTTGTAGGCGCAAACTCCTTTTCAGCGCCAGATTTTAATGAGTTTCCTGACTGTGCCTCAGTTAGGCTTCCGTTACTTCCGTTGAAAATATTTTCGGGAAAATGAACTGCGCCAAACGGAAATGCATCGGGCAATGATGCCGGTATTTGGAAGGATTCGTTCCCTGGTGAAACAAATTTGGCAAAAGAGTCGAAAACCGCATCAAGATTGAGGTCGGAAGTTGGTGCCGAATCAGTCAACAGGCATTTGTCTTCTTCGTAAAGCTTTGAGGCAATTTCCCTGAGTTTATCGAAACCCGGAAGAATTCCCGGAGCACTTGCATGATCGAAAAATTGATTCTCGTATCCCATTTGCTTTGTTATTTTTCAATGCTATTGCGGTTCTGATAATCGTGGTAGTATCCTACTTCAACATTCTCCAAAACAGCAATGGCATCATCGGTTAAAGCAGCCAGAGAAAAGTATTTGGTGAGCAGGTAAGAAGCCACCCCAAATTTGTCGAGTCCCATCAATCGTGCGGATAAGCTTGGTGCAATTTCGCCGGGGATACCCGCTTGATGCAAGCCCACAACCCCTTGTTCATTTTCGCCAATGCGAACCAAAATAATACTGGTTGTCCCTACTCCGCGGTTCGTTAAATACTGGCCTTTTATTTCAAGTTTATCGCTTGGAATGATTGGAACCCCGCGCCACAAAATCACAGAAATGCCAAACAGATTGCTCGTCACTGGTGGCACCCCACGCCAGGTACATTCGCGCTCGAAAGCAGCGATCGCACGGGGATGTGCAATGAAAAACGCCGGATTTTTCCAAACCAGTGACAATAGTTCGTCCAAATCGTCGGGCGTTGGAGCACCGTAACGCGTGCTAATGCGATAACCGGGTTCAACGCTGTTGAGTAATCCAAATGTCTTATTATTAATCAATTCCCACTCCTGACGTTCTTTGATGCTCTCGATGCTCAAACGCATTTGCTGCTCCAATTGATTGTATGGATTGTTGTACAAATCGGAAACGCGGGTGTGAACGCGAACAATGGTTTGAAGTGTATTCAGCGAATATTCGCGCGGGTTTTCCTCGTAATCAATGTAAGTCTCCGGAATGATGTTGTCTTCTTCGTGACCCGAAACCAGGTCGATGTGTTTTTCACCGTGCGTATTTACAGTGGCTTTTAACCGAAGATGCTCGTCAACTGCTTTCTGGAATTGCTCCCTGAAAT
>DAOPZV010000111.1:0-12634 GCA_035353575.1 Prolixibacteraceae bacterium
CTGGTGGCGCAAAACAAGATGGCGAAGTTACTGATGTTGACTTTGAAGAAGTAAAGTAGGAAGATAGAAGTCGGAAGACCGAAGTCGAAAACAAAACAATATAGCCCTGTCGGAAGTTCCGGCGGGGCTTTTTGTTGAACCCTTAGTGAGTAGGTAACATGAAGTCACTCGCTCACTAAATTCTATTTCAATTCTTTTCGGTAGCAAATGCTTTCATCCATTCCAATGTATTGACCATAGTTTTCAGTCAAAGTGTAACCGGCAATGGTGTATAAGCGAATGGCTTCAGTTTGTTTGTAGCCAGTTTCAAGAACGGCTTTATTATAGCCTTCCTCTACAGCCCAATTTTCAAGCTCCTGAAGTATTCGGGCTGCTAACCGCTTGCCCCGCATTTCAGGATAAACAAACATCCGCTTGATCTCAACCGAATCTTCATCAAACTTTTTAAAAGCCCCGCAGCCAACAGGTCTGCTGTCAACATAAACAAGAACCACATGTTTTATTGTGTCAACTTTGTTATAGGGGCGGTATTTCAGCTGAGCATCGCCGTTACGTTGATACAAATCATCGTCGAGCGCTGCAATCAATTGCGCAAAATCCGCGTTATTGCTTGTTGTGCGAATGATCTGAACGGAATCAATTTTCACCATAGTTTCCTTTTATTTTCCTGATTTCAGGAGAGACTAAAAACAATTTTACGACAAATAATTAAGTATTTTTGATGCCGTTAAAAATAAATAATATGCACAAACTGATTGTTCTCATTTTCATCTTTGTTACAACAGGTGTTTTTGCCCAAAACAATATAAACCAAACAGATGCACAAGGCCGGAAACAAGGGTTCTGGACAAAAAAAGATAATGAGGGAAGGTTGATTTACCAAGCCACATTCAAAGACGATAAACCCGTGGGCGAGATGAAACGTTTTCATCCCAATGGTATGGTGAAAGCTATTCTGAATTTTGCTGAGGGAACCAATGAATCAGATGCTCGTCTTTTTGATGAAAAAGGCAAATTAATAGCACAAGGGAAATACGATGGACAAAAGAAAACTGGGGAATGGAAATATCTGGCTGACGGGAAAGTGGTATCAATTGAAAATTTCAGGGAGGGGCAAAAAAACGGAGTAGCAAAACGCTATTACAAAACAGGCGAAATACTCGAAGAATCGAATTGGACTGACAATTTGATGGACGGCTTATACAAGTCTTATTTTCAGGATGGTAAAGTCTTTCTTGAATGTATGTATTCTGGGGGACAGCGAAACGGATCGTTTAAAACCTGGTTTCCTGATGGCACAATCGAACTTATTGCGGCTTACTCGTCTGACAAAAAAGATAAAGAGTGGAAGTATTTTGACGAGAAGGGAAATCTTTTATATGCTCTGAAATACGATTCGGGGCAACTATTAAATCCGCAGGTTCAGGACAGTATCGACAAAGTACAGTCAGAGTTCTATAAGCCGCACAACATTCCCGATCCGGAAAAATTTGTGCAAAATCCTGAAGAATACATGATGTTAATGCAAAATCAACGGAAATGATACACCGATTCGCATTTGTATTGCTGGGCTGGCTGATTACTCCAATTTTAGTTGCGCAAACAGCAACTCCAAACACGTATTGGGTTGCTTTCAGCGACAAAAAAGGAACAACTTTTTCAGTCAATCATCCCGAAGAATTCTTGTCGGCAAAAGCAATACAGCGAAGGGCGAAGCAACACATTGCAATTGATGAAAGCGACTTACCTGTTTCTGGAGTTTACATCGACACACTCAAAAAGAAAGGTCTTGAAATCGTTCATACATCAAAATGGCTGAACGGTGCAACTGTGAAAACAACCGATACCACGCTGATTAAGCAAATTGCTGAACTTTCGTTTGTAAAACAAGTTCAATTAACAAAGCCGGGCAGCGCCCTTAAATCAGCGAAAGACAAGTTTTCTGCGGAACAATTCTCAGCGTATGATCCAACAAAATACGGGAATGCACTAACTCAGCTCACTCAATTAAACGGACAATACTTCCACCAAATGGGATACCGCGGGAAAGGCGTAATAATTGCAATTCTTGACGCTGGCTTTTACAATGCCGATAAAATAGCTGCCTTTGATAGCCTGCGCAACGCAAACCGAATATTGGGTACCCATGATTTTGTCGATCCGCAATCGAACATTTACGAACAGCATTACCACGGAATGAGTGTTTTGTCGTGCATGGGAGGGAATATTCCGGGAACATTAATCGGCACTGCTCCCGATGCTTCATATTATTTATTCAGAACAGAAGATGTTTCGTCGGAATACCTCGTTGAAGAAGATAATTGGGTTGCTGGTGCAGAATTGGCAGATAGCCTTGGAGTTGACATTATCAACTCGTCGCTGGGTTATTACCAGTTCGACAATCCGAAGATGGACCACGTTTATGCCAACCTCGACGGAAAAACAACGCGGATTACAAAAGGAGCCAACATGGCATTTCAAAAAGGAATTATGGTATTTGCCAGCGCCGGAAACGAAGGAAACAACAGCTGGCAAAGAATAATAGCTCCGTCAGACGGCGAAAATGTTATAGCAGTGGGTGCTGTTGACAAAAATGGACTCCGGGCCAATTTCAGCTCAGTAGGCCCGGCCTATGGCGGAGCTGTAAAGCCCAATGTCGCGGCCATGGGTTCTGAAACCTGCCTGGTAAACAGTAGTCAGGCAGTTGGATATGCCAGCGGAACTTCATTCTCGTCGCCTGTTTTGGCCGGAATGGCAGCCTGCCTGCTCCAGGCAAATCCTTATTGTTCGGCAAAGCAAGTTAAGCTTGCCATCGAACAATCAGCAAGCCAATACAGCAAGCCCGACTCTTTATTAGGCTACGGCATTCCCGATTTTGGAAAAGCCGATAAATCCCTGAAAACAACCAGCGCTGTCGCTTTATCCCGCGAATCTGGATGGAGCGTTTTCCCTAGTCCGTTCGTTGATTACCTTATTTTAAAAAGAACTGGCTTCAATACTAGCCCAGCTATTTCAGTTTCCATATATTCAACTAATGGGATTTGCATTTTCCAACGGTCTTTTGCCTCGGACGAAAGCTTTATTTTGAAGAATCTTGCTAACTTGCCTAAAGAAATTTTGATTCTTGGTATTCGCTCTGGAGAAAAAGAAGAGCGTATAAAATTATTGAAAGTGGCACAGTAAAAAGGCATCAGTGTTCAGGCAAGAGTGTATAAATTTTTAGAGTTGCAGGTTACGAGTTGCGGCGAACTTCCCGAAACACGTAGCTCACATCTCGCAAGCTGAAACTAGAAAAAATGAACGACCAGCAATTTTCACTATTCGATTTGCAACGGCAGATTAAAAACTGCCTCGATGATGCTTTTGCGTTACCTCTTTGGGTAAAGGCAGAGATCAGTGAAATGACAGTGAACAGAAGCGGCCATTGTTACCTTGATCTTATCGAAACTGAAGCCGGAACTGACACTGTTATTGCCCGATGCCGCGCTACGATCTGGTCGTACACATTCAGGATGCTCAAGCCATACTTTGAAACGACAACCGGACAAGCCTTTTCTAACGGATTGAAAATTCTGGTTCAGGCAAAAGTTGAGTTTCACGAAGTATTCGGGATGAGCCTGAATATTCGGGATATTGATCCGGTTTACACCTTGGGCGATATGGCACGCCAACGGCAGGAAATCATACGCAAATTGCAGGACGACGGCGTTTTTGAAATGAATAAGGAGCTTGAACTGCCGTTGGTTCCGCAGCGAATAGCAATCGTGTCCTCTCCTACTGCTGCCGGATTACAGGATTTTATCGATCAGCTTCACAATAACCCACACCACTTTGTTTTCTATACCAAACTGTTTCCGGCAGTAATGCAGGGAACGGATGCGCCGCGAAGTGTGATGAACGCCCTTGAATTGATTTACGAATATGAAGATATGTTTGATGCGGTAGTTATAATTCGCGGCGGTGGAGCCCAAATCGACCTGGCCTGCTTCGATAATTACGAGCTCGCTTTTCATGCCGCGCAATTCCCATTGCCAATTATTACCGGCATTGGGCACGATAAAGACGACACTGTACTCGATATGGTCGCCCATACCCGAATGAAAACACCAACTGCAGTGGCCGAATTCCTGATTTCAGGAGCGCTTACATTTGCCCAGCAGCTAAACGAACTCGAAACTCATTTTATTGAACTGGTGAACGAACAACTGGAGGCCAATAAAGATCGGTTGATGGATGCAGCCGATCAGCTCAATTTGCTTGTCAACCAATTCGTATCGAAACAAACCAACCGATTGGAAATCGCGGGAATTCAGCTAAAAAACCAGGCAGAAAGCTTTCTGAAAAGTCAGCAAACTGATCTTAACAAGGTTACCAGCAACACAAAGAACCGGACAGAAAGATATATCAGTCTTCAAAATCATATTCTGGAACAATCTGTTCAGGAGCTGAGTTTTACATTTCGGAAGCAGGTTCTGAAATCGGAAAATAAATTGACGCGATTAGAGCAACTACTAAAATCAGGAACAACGGGGATTCTCCGGAACGAAAAGAAAAACCTGAACCGAATCAGCGAAAAACTGAGGTTGGTTGATCCGCAGAACATTTTAAAACGTGGCTATTCGCTGACTTTACTGAATGGAAAGATCGTAAAATCGATTGATCAAATTTCGGAAGGCGACCAGCTGGAAACCAGGTTGAGCGATGGAATCATTGAAAGTATAGTTGAAAAAATATCCAATAAAGAATAAACAATATCCAAAGAACCGGTGGCTGAGCTTGTCGAAGCCGGAACCTGAAACTTGAAACTTGAAACTATAAAGATATGGCAACAAAAAAAGTAACGTACAAAGAAGCAATTACCGAGATTGAAGAAATACTCGAAAAAATTGAAAATGAAGAGTTGGATGTTGACGAACTGGCCGAGCAAGTGAGCCGGGTTTCGGCATTAATTGCTATTTGCAAAGACAAACTGCACAAGACAGAGGCAGAAGTTGAAAAGATTCTGAACGAAATGAATCAGTAATATTCGTTAACAAATTTCATTGAACCTCAGTCATATGCTATTCGTTTATCTTTTGGACATTATTCATTTAAAGCAACCGAAAGATGAAATGCTTTGTACTTTTATTGTTGTTTGCAGTAATTTTTAGCTGCAATAGCCAGACTGAAAAAGTACATCAGTTACAAAACAAAATCGACAGTCTGGAGCAAAAACTGAACGATAGCTACAAACCGGGGTTTGGCGAATTTATGAGTGGCATTCAGGCGCACCACTCCAAACTCTGGTTTGCAGGCCAAAATCAAAACTGGAAGCTGGCCGACTTCGAGATCAACGAAATTACGGAAGCAATTGGCGACATTGAGAAATACGAAACAGAGCGCCCCGAGAGTAAGCTGATTAAAATGATCAGGCCGGCAATCGACAGCATTAATTCGGCCATCAAACAAAAAAATCAGGATCAATTTAAGCGCAGTTTTACTTTTCTCACCAACACGTGTAACGCCTGTCACCAGGCCACCAGCTTTGGATTTAATGTGGTGAAAATTCCCGAAAACCATCCTTTCAGTAATCAGGATTTCAAAGTAAATGAACAAAAGTAACCTGAAAGAAATCGCCGGACTATTTCTGAAACTTGGCATAACTGGGTTTGGTGGACCAGCCGCACATATTGCTATGATGCGCTCCGAAGTTGTAGTGAAACGTCAATGGATTTCTGACGAACATTTTCTTGATTTGGTTGGGGCCACAAACCTTATTCCTGGACCCAACAGCACTGAACTGGCCATTCACATCGGCAACGAGCGCGGCGGATGGAAAGGATTGTTCGTCGCCGGCTTGTGTTTTATTCTTCCAGCAGTAATCATCACCGGATTTTTCGCCTGGCTTTATAGTCGATATGGCCAGTTACCCGAAGTACAGCCATACATTTACGGAATTAAACCGGCAATAATAGCCATTATCCTGGGTGCCGTTTCCCCGCTGGCAAAAAAATCAATGAAAACTATTCAACTTGCCCTGGTTGCGGGGCTGGTGTTTGTCTTGTCCTTGCTTGGCATTAACGAGATTGTGCTTTTGTTTGGCGCCGGGCTTCTTGCATTGATGCTCACATCGGTTCGAAATAAAATTCCGAGTGTTTTTCCGTGGCCCTTTCTGCAGATAACCGGAGCACTCGCTACGCCTTCAGGAGTGGGTCTTTTTCTGACTTTTCTAAAAATCGGTGCTATTCTTTATGGCAGCGGCTATGTATTGTTTGCTTTTTTAGACACAGAGCTTGTTTCAACCGGACTGCTTTCGCGCCAGCAGTTGATCGATGCCATTGCCGTTGGGCAGTTCACTCCTGGACCAGTCTTTTCTGCTGTGACATTTGTCGGTTACCAAATCTCCGGATGGCAAGGCGCCACAGTTGCCACCATTGGGATTTTCCTGCCATCGTTTGCTTTTGTAGCGATGCTCAACCCATTGGTTAAAAAGATGAGAAATTCAGTTTCGTTCTCCGCTTTTCTTGATGCCGTAAATGTGGCTTCGGTTGCAATTATTGCAGCAATATGTGTGGAATTAGGCCGGGCAACCATTAACGACTGGAGAACCGTTCTCATTGCATTGACAGGAGCTATTTTTACCTTTGGATTCCGCCAAATTAACTCTGCCTTTATTGTTTTAGGCGGCTCGCTACTGGGCTATTTACTTACTTTTGTTTAAAACAAAAATGGCAAGACTAGAAAAACTAATCCTGCCATTTAACTATCTAGTCTTTGTTATTAAAATTTCACACTCAGTCCGGCCATGAAATTGATTCCAGCCTGCGGGAAATATCCATCCATCTTGAAACGTTCTCCTCCATAAATGTATGAATATACCCATGCATTGCTTTCGTACTTAACATCGAACAAGTTGTTTACCATCAGGTGCAGATTGAGTTCTTTGGCAAACTTCTGTGGTACATTATAAGTAAATTTCAGGTTATTCAGAAAATAGCCTTTTAAAATACGGTCGTTGTTGGAAGTATTGTCGATAAACTGTTTGCTTATTGAATACGATTGTAAACTCACATTCAATCCCTTGGTTGCAAACCAGCTTACCTGACTGTTTGCAATAAAATCAGGAGAAAAAGCCAAATCTGTTGTTCCAAGTTTGTTGGCCACCTGTCCACCGTTGTCCCAATCATCCACATACTCAGTAAAACTCTTTATTTTATTTTGACTGAGCGTAACATTTACATCCCATTTTAATTTATCCGAAAACTTATAACCCGCCATCAGTTCCAATCCGGCCCGATAACTCTTATCGGCGTTTACCATGATTGGCGCACCCACATCGTTGATTTCTCCAGTTAAAATCAACTGATTCTCGTAATACATAAAATACGCATTGGCAGCAGCCGAAAAACGCGATGTTTGGTGCTTATATCCCAGTTCAAAATCGTTTAATGTTTCTTCTACAGGCTGTTTCCCGTGAGGATCGGCATCAACGTAATTATCGCGGTTTGGCTCACGGCTGGCTCGCGAAAAATTGACGTACATCTGGTTGTTTTCGTTCAGCTTATACAAAAGTCCAACTTTAGGATTGAAGAATTCGAAATGATGATCCTGAGTCAAATCGCGCAAATCGTCGTCAACACCATCAATTGTATAATCAATTTTTCGATACTGAAAATCAACGTACAGATTCAGGTTTTCGTCCAGATCGTAATTGTATTTTGCGTAAACATTGAAGTCTTTTTTCAGTCCGTTTCCGCGGTACCATTCGTGATCCATCTCCGAGTTGCCTGCGTTTCTGGCCCAGATCACACGCCCGAAATGATCACCGTCGTAAACATTGTACCCACCGCCAAATGTGAACTCGCTTCCTTCCAAGTTTCGCTGAATGGCAAAAGTTAGTCCGTAAAAATCGTTATCCAGCCATTTTCTACGGATTAAATCCGAGCGTTTTATCGTTTCGCCGCCAATCACCGGTGGTGTAATCAGGTAATCAGCCAGTTTCTGGTTTTCCTTATATTCCTCGTAATAACCTTTGCCTGGAGTATAAAACAAATTGACATTTGCTGTAAACTGCTCAGATAATTTGTGCGAAAACAGCAACTGGTAATGATCTTGCTGATAATGGTCAACCTGGTTCTTGTACGTGTACAAATTGTATGTCCGGCTATTTGAAGCGATCATTTCATCTACCTGCTTTTGCGTATATAAACCGTGATCGGCATAACGCTGCATTCCGGCCAGATCGTTATTTAACCGAACAGAAGGAACGCCATTCCACGCCTGATATGTGTCTTCCAAACCTGAGAATACATTCACTTTCAAAATTGTTCGGCTGGTAAAATATCCTCCTGAAAAGAAATAAGATTTCAGGTCCGACGACGCACGATCAATAAATCCATCGGAACTCACTCGCGACAAACGCGCATCGAAAGTAAATTTGCCTTTGAGCAACCCGGTTCCAACACCAACCGAGTTTTTTAAGGTTCCAAATGAACCGGCAGAACTGCTGTATTCGGCATAGGCATCTTTGTTTATGGTAGTCGTTTGCAAATTTATAGTGGCACCAAAAGATGCTGCGCCATTGGTCGATGTTCCTACGCCACGCTGCACCTGAATGTTGTCGGTTGACGAAGCCATATCAGGAATATCGACCCACCAGGTTCCGTGCGATTCAGCGTCGTTCATCGGAATTCCATTCACAGTCACGTTGATGCGGTTCAAATCGGTTCCGCGAATACGGAAATTGGTGTAGCCAACACCCGTTCCGGCATCCGAAGTTGCCACAAACGAAGGAGTTAGACCAAGCAAATACGGGATGTCTTGTCCCATATTGTTGCTTTTGATCTCGGCTTTTTCAACAGTGGCATAGGCTACAGGCGTTTTTTCTTTCGCCCGTGTTGCAGAAACAAGCACCTCTTCAGCCAGAATATTGTCCTGCTTCAAAACGACATCAAGCGTTTGATTCGAAGAGATCTTCACATCTTTTTCCTGCTTTTCGTAGCCAATAAATGAGATAACAATGTGATAATTTCCGGCCTTCAGGTTCTTTAACTGGTAATGGCCATTTACATCGGTAATTGTCCCATTGAACCCGTTCAGAATAGCCAGATTGGCACCAACGAGACGTTCTCCGGTTTCACTTTTCACTGTTCCTGTAAGTGTAAATTGGGCAAATCCCCAAAATACGAGGCATTGCAAAAGCAATGTCAAAAAAATCCGTTTCATTTTTGTCTTTTAATGGTTAATGAATAACCAATGAGGCAAGCATCCACTTTCGCCATCCCTTCGCCGGCATTACCCGTATCAGGTTCGGTGGGTATGATCTCAGCCTGTAATTACCCCGGTTTTACCCGGGAAGGCACCCCATTGCGTAAAATATCGAGGCAAAGGTAGAGTTTTTAAAAGCGTAAATCCAAATCTTAACTAGAAAAAGTGTTTCAGGTCTTTTATTTAACGTCAGATTTACACCTTCAAATTACTCCGCCTCAAGAAAGATCTTTTCTGAAGAATTGTCATTTCCAATTCTTCTGCTCAGGAAAAATTGACATCAAATATGAATTTATGACACTTATTATCAGCATTATATGTTTTGGTACTGAGTTTGAAACATACACTTACGAAAACAGAAAACAAAAATAAAGTATCACTAAAAAATGGAGGATTAAACTATGTTACCAGTATTTAGAAACAGAAACCTGCCCGATTTATTCGATGAATTTTTCAACTCGAATTTGGTGCCTAATTTTGTAGAAGAAGGAGCCTGGAAATCTACTCCTGCTGTAAATATCTTTGAAAACAGCGAAAAATACGAAATTGAAGTTGCTGCTCCCGGTCTTGAAAAAGATGATTTCAAGATTGACCTGAAAAACGACCATCTTGTTGTTTATTCTGAAAAGAAGGACAAAAAAGAAGAAAAAGAAAAAGGGAAAGTGGTTCGTTCAGAATTCAGGTATTCGTCGTTCCAGCGTTCGTTTGTCTTGCCAAAAGAAGTTGATGTTTCTAACATCAAAGCATCGCACAAAAACGGAGTTTTAACAATCGAGCTTCCGAAAAAAACCGAATACAAAGAAAATCTATCACGACAAATCGAAATTCAATAATTTCGTTTAAGATTGCGTTTTGTTCAGGGATTGCACCAATCGTGCGATCCCTTTTTTATTTATCCAACGCTTTTTTTGAAAAACTCAATGGCAACAGGCTTTCGACCCCGTCGAGCACCAGAATCGATTTCTTCCCGTCAAGAATAACCCGAATAGGACTGCCAAATCTGACCTCAGCTTCAGCCAAAGCCTGCCGGCAACTACCACACGGGGTGACTGTATCCTCAACCAAAACTCCATTTTTTGCCGCTGATATTGCTATTGTTTTCACTGCCGATTCGGGAAAATTAGCGTTGGCATAAAACAAAGCCACGCGCTCGGCACACAATCCCGATGGATAAGCCGAATTTTCCTGGTTATTGCCCGTAACAATTTGTCCATTGCCGAGCAAAACAGCTGCGCCCACATGAAAGCCTGAATACGGCGCATAAGCTTGTTCGGTTATTCGCCTGGCTTCGAGCAGTAATCCAGCTTCTTCACCATTTAATTCCTGAATTGATTCGAACTCGTGTACTAATATTTTAATTTCCGTCGTTTTCATTGCTGAACAGTTTTGCTCAAATGTACGTTAATAGTTCTTATTTAACAATGGAGCCAACTTACAACATTTTTCTATTTTTGTGAAGAGGATACTAATCGACAACTATGATCAAATATATTCTACCTTTTATCGGACTTTTTCTTTTTATTCAAAGCTTTGCACAACAAGATCAAGCAGCACGCCTGGCTTATATAAAAAAATACTATTTGCTTGCCATCGCCGAAATGGAACGAAGCGGTATTCCGGCCAGTATCACGCTGGCTCAGGGCTGTTGGGAATCGCAAAACGGAAACAGCGTATTGGCAACTGACGGCAACAATCACTTCGGAATAAAATGCAAAAGCGACTGGCGGGGAAAACGAATTTACCACGACGACGATGCCAAAGGCGAATGCTTCAGAAAATATGCCCATGCCGAAGAATCGTATATGGACCATAGCAATTTCCTGATGAATAGTTCGCGATATAGTTTTCTGTTCAGGCTAGACCCGAAAGACTACACTGGCTGGGCTAAGGGATTGAAACAAGCTGGCTACGCAACAGACCCGACCTATGCAGAAAGACTTATTAAAATTATTGAAGATTTCAAGTTATACGTTTACGACGAATATGGCGATAATCGTCAGTTGGCTTCAATTGTAAAAGACTCCGACAAACCGAAGAACGAAAAAGCAGCAATCAAACACACACCAGCAAAAATTTCGCGAAGGATAGAAATGCGAAATGGATTGAGATCTATTGTCGTTGCAGAGGGTGACACTTACCAGAGCCTCACGAAACTATATAAGTTGAAAGACTGGGAACTTTACACTTACAACGATTTTGGGAAAGGACGCCAGCCCCGCCCGAACGAAATTCTTTACATTCAGAAAAAATACCGAAAAGCAAGTAGCCAGCACAAACAGCATGTTGCCGAAAATGGTGACACAATGCACTACATTGCCCAAATGTATGGTATAAGGCTAAAACCTCTACTTAAAAGAAACCGGATGAGATTTGGAGACGAGCCAGCTGCTGGTCAAATCGTTTACTTGCACAGCAAACGACCAAGAAGAGGTTAAATCAAGCGGCAATCTCAAGATTTGAGTTATCAAAAACCATTTTTTACGTAGTGCTAAAGACTGAAAACTAGAGTTTAAGATTCCAGCGATTGAAAAGCAAACGAAGTAGCACTTTATCAGCAAAAAGTATAAAATTGAGCAGAAGTGTTACTATTGCAACTGATACCCAGTTATCTTTCAGATAGCTAATGGCATTGAGCATAAATTTTGTATCGACAAAACAATAGAATCCGCCAACTATCGAAATCAATACCAGTACTACAGCAGTGTAAAAAAAGTACTCGCGAAGATCAGTTCTCCATTGTTCGTGCCGAACAACAGCCCGAGTCACTCTGGCTGCAAAATTTGGAGACAACGAAAATATTGGCTCGCTCGTAAGCGATTTTTCCAAAATCTGGTCTAAACTTTCATTATTCATGTGTAATCTCCTTCACCATTTTAAGGCTGCTCTCGTCAACCACAAATTTAAGCTTTTCTTTTAGAAGTGCTTTCGCCCTGAAAAGATAGCTTTTTACAGTCCCTTCAGGCATTCCTGTAATTTGCTCAATTTCTTGATACGAAAATTCTTCCAGATGAAACAATGTTAAAACAGTACGATATTGAACTGGCAATAACTCAATTTGATTCCGTATATACTGATGCAAATCCATTCTTTCAAAATCCATTGCTTTCGAATCTGAAATAACCGGCATCGACAACAAATCTTCAGAACTAACCATGTCTCCCTTTTTGTACTTTCTAAGGTAATTGATACTCGAATTGTAGGCAATCGTTGCAATCCAAGTCGATAGTTTGCATTCATTCCGGTATTTGCCGATGTTCTGGAAGACTTTCAGAAATACCTCCTGACAAACATCCTCCAGCTCATCCTGACGCTGAATCAATCGTCCCGTAATATGAACGACCAGCTTTTGGTAGCGCGACACCAAAAACGTAAACGCATTCATATTTCC
>DAOPZV010000112.1:0-4254 GCA_035353575.1 Prolixibacteraceae bacterium
GATAAGATTAATGCTTAATAGAATCAAAAAATAAAATTTAAACAGTCTCTAAGTAAATTAGCTAAAATTTAAAACCATGAAGCGACTTTTTCTTTTTGCCGGATTATTTTTATTTGGTTTTCTTTCTTGTGAAAAAAATGGAGAAAACAACCTTTCAGATCTCCCTATATGGTTGAAAAACAAGGTGGAATTAATGGGAATAAGTTCTGAGGCATGTAAACTGACCAATATCATTATTGCGAAATATAATGGAAAGAATTTCTACATTATTCAATCCGACATTTCTTCCTGCATGTATTGTGATATTTATGATGAATCTGGTATTAAACCCACTTGGGATGAAAATACATGGACAGATTTCCGAAATAACCTCAAGATCATTAAAACTCAAACTGCTTGCGATAATTGAGACATGAAACGAATTTTCCTTTTCATTGGCATTTTACTAATTACATGCATAACATGTAAAGATGGCGTAGAGCCAACTCCAGAAGGCGAATTGCCGTCGTGGGTAAAACATATTGCTGAAGATTTAAGTGCCCAAAAGGGCGAATCCTGTGAGATTGTTTGGGTGATTGTTTTTGAATCCCAAAGCAAACGTTACTACAACATTGATTTCGCCTATTCGTCATGCAATAATTGCAATCTGTATGATGAGCAAGGGAAAAGGGTGTCGTCAAGCGTTTTTGCAAATAGTACTGAAACTAAAATCGTTGATGACAGGCCCGCTTGTGTTGTTACAAAGTGACAAACTCTATTTTTTTGCTTTCGATAAACCTTTTTTGCATAATCCATGTTTATGCAAAAAACTGCCAAAATGAAGGTCCTAACTACTTTTGCCTTTTCACTTTGCACATTTTACTTCCTAAATCCGGTTTCCGGAGAAACGAATGCCCGTATTCAGGATATTCTGAATGCCAAAGCCGACACAAATAAGGTTAAACAATTGAGCGATTTGTGCTGGAATTACCGGTTCAAATCGGCCGACTCCGCATTAATTTTTGGCCAGCAAGCGCTCCAATTAGCTCAACAACTGAATTTTGCCAAAGGAATAGCCCAGGCCTACAACGACATGGCCATTATTTATATCGACAAAGCCAATTTCCGCAGCGCCACCAATTACCTGAACGAAGCCATGAAAATCAGGTTGCTACTAAATGATTCAATTGGAGTTGCAGCCATTTACAACAAACTCGGGATAATCGCACAAAAGCAAGGCCGGTTGAAAGATGCCCTTCAAAACCAGATTGATGCGCTGAAGATTTACCAAAATCTCAAAATCGACAAATACATTGGTTATACCCTGAACAACATCGCCATTATCCACCAAAACCTTGGGAACAACGAAAAAGCACTCGAATACCATCAAAAAGCACTGGATTACCGCATTCTGCTGAAAGATCGTGAAGGTGAAGCCACCTCCTACGGAAACATGGCCAACATGTATGCCCGCATGCACGATACCATTCAGGCGATTAACTATTACGAAAAAGCCATCGCCTTGTCGCGCGAGCTGAAAAAAGACGAACTTATAAGTGCCAACCTGAGCAACATCGGCAACATTTACATGGCCCGAAAAGATTTCAGGAAAGCACTCGAACTGTTTACTGAATCGCTGCATATAAAGGAAAAACTGGGCGACTCAAAAGGCATTTCTTCAACCCTGTCGCGAATCGGAACGGTTTATACCGAAACCCGCCGATACCGAGAGGCTGCCATGGCACTCAACCGCTCGTTAAAGCTGGCCCAATCGCTCGATGTGGTGGAAGAAGAACTGAGTGCCCTGCTCGAACTGGCTAAACTGAAAGCACTGACACAACAAACCGACAGCTCGTTTACTCTGATGCGGCAATACATTGCGCTGAAAGATTCGGTGTACGATAACCGCCTGAAACAGCAAATTCTGGACGTTCAGACACAATATGAAACCGACAAACTGGAGCAGGATTTAAAACTCGTAAAAAAGGACAAAGAGGTTACCGAAATCAAACTCCGACAGCGCAAAACCGAAATTTGGCTGCTGATTTTTGTATTTATTTCAATTTCCGGAGCCGGAATATTCCTGTTTTACCGGCATCAGCAACGCCAAAAAGCTGCTGCCAATGCTGATCGTATTCGTGAGCAGGAAGCACGCATCAATGCTGTATTTCAGGCACAGGAAGAAGAACGCCGCCGCATTGCCAAAGAATTGCACGACGGAATTGGGCAAACCATTGGTGCCATCAAGCTAAATTACCATGGGCTGGCTCAAAAAATTGACCAACCCGAACTGCTTCCTGAATTTCAGAAAGTGGAAAAAATGCTGAATAATGCCGGTACCGAAGTGCGCAGTATCTCGCACCAAATGATACCTAAGGAACTGGAACAATTTGGCCTGGTTGCAGCCGTGGAAGGAATGCTCAATCTGCATTTCGAAAGTTCGCCTTTGAAAATTCAATTCGAACATTCGGGTTTTGCCGAACGCATCGGGCAACAAATTGAGCTGGTACTTTTCCGTGTTTTGCAGGAATTAATCAGCAACATCATTAAACACTCCCAAGCCAAACAGGTGTCGGTTCAGTTGCTAAAACTTCAGTCGCATGTGGTTTTAAATGTAACCGACGACGGTGTGGGATTCGATGTGGAAAGCCAGGAAAAAAGCGGCATTGGACTGCTCAATATGGCCAGCCGCATTGATGCCATAAAGGGACATTTGCGTTTTGAATCAACACCCGGAAACGGAACAACAGTAACCATCAGAACCCCAATAGCATGAGCAGGATCAATGTACTTTTAACCGACGACCACCAGATTATTATCGACGGGTTAAAATCGCTCCTGAAAAATCAGGACGAAATCAATGTGGCAGCCGAAGCAAAAAATGGACGTGATGCGTTGCGTATTCTCGACCTTATTTCAATTGACGTTTTACTGATGGACATTGACATGCCGGTGATGAATGGAATTGATGCACTGAAAGAAATCAGGCGTCAGAACAGCAAGGTAAAAGTTGTCATTCTTTCGATGCACAACGAAGCCGGGATGATAAAAAGCCTGATTGATTTAGGCGCTAACGGTTATTTGCTGAAAAGTTGTACGCAGGACGAACTGGTTGATGCTATTAAAAAAGTAGCTTCAGGCCAATCGTATTTCTCGTCGGATGTGACACTGGCTTTGCTTAAACCTGCCACCAACCAAGGGCAGCAAAACGAAATCCTTACCGAACGCGAAACTGAAATTCTGAAACTGATTGCTGCCGGATTTTCGAACAAGGAAATTGGTGAGCAGTTGTTTATTAGTCACCGCACCGTGGATACTCACCGCACCAACCTGATGAAAAAGCTCGATGTAAACAACATTGCCGGGTTGATTAGCTATGCTATCAGGAATGGGATAGTGTAAAAAGTTCCAAATTCCAGGTTCCAAATTTCAAGTCTCCCCTCTATACGCTTCTGCCTTCGATTGCTTCGCGCTCAGGCAGCGGCTCTTCGGACTTCTGTCTCCGGACTCCGGACTTTCGTCCCCAATATACGGTAATAGTCGTAGCCGATTACGAAGATTACTGTATTTCAGACCTTCCTATCCGATTTTACCTTTGACTCAGTAATTGCATTTCGGGCCTCTTAACTGTCTCTTTGATTTTACTAAGATTTTATCACAGAGCTTCCGGTCGTATCTCCTTTCACAGAGGTGTTTTGAGGCAATTCGCAATTACTGTATGACTGGAGCTCTGTGTTTTTTATTCTTCAACTCGTTTGGTTATGGCAGGTTTAAAAAACAAAATCAGATTCAGACAATTAGCCACACTTGCTCTGCTAATCCTATTCAGTTCAAGGCTTTTCAGCCAGACTTCCAATTCCGATTTCGAACGCATAAAACTGATTAGCGGCGAATCAGAAATTTCGGGACTTGCTATTTCGCCCGATCAAAACACAATTGCGGTTAGCTTCTGCAAATCGGAACCAATTCGAATTATTGATTGGCAAAGCCACAAGATCGCCCGTGAAATAGATGCCGGAAAATGGAATTCAGGATCTCGATTGAGCTTTTCAGCCAGTGGTAAATACCTGATAGCCCAGGAAATTGGCTTCTCCGATTTCAGCCAAAATAAAGATCGCACCATCGATTACGAAATCATTGATCCCGCTTCAGGAAAATTGGTGAAACGGTATGAGAAAGTGCAGGATGTAGCCATTTCCACAACAGAAAACCTGGCAGTTTCGCTCAACGAAGATGAAATTACATACTGGCAATTGCCTTCAGGCGAAAAAATAA